>NZ_CDWTMO010000096.1:0-8261 GCF_977946435.1 Frankia sp. CgKIO3
CACGTAGGTTTGTATGGTTTCGAGAAAAACCTGGCCATCGGCAAACAGGAGTCAGCAGGAGGCATCTCTGCGTGTGCCGGCGTGGAGAGAACACCGCACGTTCCGGCCGGAATTTTCTCGACTGCCGGCCGCACCCCTGGCCAATTTTTCTACCCGATCGGACCAGTAAACGGGTGCGTGGACGTCTCAATAGACAGGAACGATCGCTTCCTTGATCTCCGTATTCCCTGTTCCGGATGGGGCCGTTCAACCATCCGAGTCACAGGCATGAGCGCCACAACACCTCTTCCCCCAGAGCTAGTGATGGAATCGCACCTCGCGTACGTAGCGTCACATGCCGGAGACGGTGGCGCGCGGATATTACCTAAATATATCAACCCAGTTAACAACTGTCCGCTTTTGGGTGGAATCGAACCGAAGTGCATGCGATGGTGATAAGGCGTAATAGCGGGTCGGGTCGGGTCGGGAAGGAGGCCCGGATGCGCAGGAAATTCGGGTCAATCTCTGTCCACAGGCCAGGGCTGACCAGCTTCGAAGTGGACCCGGAATTGTGTACACACGAGATCCCTGGGTGGAGCGGCCCATCGGAGGGCCGGGCACCGGCCCGCACGGCGGTCGAGCGTCGGGTCCGCGGCGGCTTCAGCGTCGCGGCGGTGACGTGCTTGCCCTCGATCGCGTTGGTGTCAAACCGCAGGAATGACCGGTGCACCGGGCCGATCCCGTTGCCGACCCGCAGGTACTCGTAGATGTCGTAGTTCGTTGTCGGGGACGTGCTGACCACGAAAGCGGGATCGTTCCAGAGTTCCTACCTGGAGCTGTGCCCGATCTCGGCGGGGATCGAGTGGTCCGAGTCGGGTACCTCGCGAATACCGGCCCACACGCTGTCTCGTGCCCTCGTGATGGCCACGTACATCTGTCGGCGTTCCAACTGGGTACGCTCGCGAAACGCGTCGGCCGACTCGGACGGCCGCCACGGCTTCGGGAAGAGGTTGCGGTCGGGAACACAGACGTGGGCGAAGTCGAGGCTCTTGACTCGGTGGTACGTCCCGACCTTGACCGCCTCACAGCTGGTTCCGTCATATTCGTTGAGGGAAACCGCTGGAATGCCCCGATCGGTGAGGACGCGCAGCCACCGCGCAGCCGCGGCGTTCGTCGGCACGAGCACCGCCATATCGCCGTAACGGACGTTCCGATTGTCATGGAATTCCACGAGGTGTTCGCAGAGCGCCGCATCCTGCGCCACGGTGCCCGACACCGTGACCTCGCGGATCTCGCCTCCCGGCCGGTCGACGTCGACCTCGCGCCGCCCGCGTTCCTGGACGCCGTCGAGGTCGTCGAAGCTGTCGTCGGCGACTACCGCCTGGGCGTAGCGCAGGATCTTCTCGCGATTACGGTAGTTTCTCCCGAGCACGGTGGAGCGTCCGACGACGGCGACGCCGGCCTCGGCGAGGGTGAAACCGCCGGGATAGATGGACTGCTGGCCATCGCCGACCACGAGCAGGCCATCCGGCTTGTCGCCGACGAAGGCATGCAGCAGTTGCAGACCGACGCACGTCAGGTCCTGTACCTCGTCAACAATCACCGCGTCGTACCGGGTGTCGGAACTCTCGCGCACCAGGTCGCGAGCCAGGAGCAGCACGTCGTCGCGATCGAGGACGCCGCGCTCTGTCCGGAGCTGCTCGTACCGTTCGTACAGCTCCCACACCGCACGTCGGTGGGTCGGTTGCAAGGGAGTGCTGCGCCCGACGCGTGCCAGCTTGGCGTACTGCTCGAAGTCGGTCAGGCCTCGGCCCTTGACGACTGTCGCGATCTCGTCCTTCCAGTACCCGGGAGCCAGGCCGAGCCCGGGCAGAACCGAGAACTGCCCGACCTGCCCCCAGGCGCGCCAGAAACAGGTGTCGGCGGCCTCCTGCTGGTGTCGGTCTGCCAAGCCGTGTTCGCGAAGACAACGTGCGGCGACGGCGTGGACGGTGGCGAACTCGATCCGGTCGACGTGCTCGGGGGCCATCCGGGTCAGCAGGGCTCGGTAGACCGGCCCCAGCGTGCGCACCAGCGAGGTAAACAACACCCGTTCCCCGCGGGCGGCCAGATACTTGGCGCGGTGCAACGCGACGACCGTCTTGCCGGTACCGGCCGCGCCGCGGACGCGGGCCGGACCCGACCACTGCCGGCCGGCCAGGCGGGCCTGCGTCGGGTGCAGCCAGGTCATCCACGTCTCGATCGGCTCCCGGGCGGCGGCGTCGAGAAGTTCTTGCCACAGCTCCTCGCGGCTCAGCAGTGCATCCTGATCTGGTGGAACCGATTGCTCGGGCGGTGACAGCGGCTCGGAAGAAATCGGACGCCCGGCCGGAGCTGGACAGTAGGCCCGAGTGGGACGCTCGATAGCGGCTGGGCTTTCGGTCGCGGCCGTACCGTTCGAAGAGGGACCTGCCCGGCGCGCGACCGGACGGCGGACAGACCGTGAGGTCAGCGCCTCGGTGACCGTGACGACCGTGGCGGTGGTGGCGGTGGCGGTGGCGCGGGGCATCGGCGGGCAACCGCGTGCCAGACGGTCCAGTAGTTGTTCAACGAGGTCCGGTGCCAGGCGTGCGCCACGACGCGCCAGGTCGCGGGTTAGGTCCTGCTCGCCGAGCACCGTCACCCGGTCGAGTTGTGCCCGGACGTTTTTCCGCCTGGCCAGAACCAGCAGCGGAACCACCTCGGTCGGTGGCAGACCTGCCTCTACCAGCACCTCCTCCACCGCTACGGTCTGATCCAGAAGTTTGCGGACGTCGTCGTCCGCGCCGGCGTCGCCACGCCATAACCGGCCGCGTTCGACGATGATCTCTCGCCAGTTCTTCACGTCTACCACGAAGACTCCGCCAGGCCCCACCACGATCACGTCGATGTTGGCCCGGCGGGTACCTGGCCACCGTCGGTCCGGCAGCACGTGCCACCCTGCGTCGTCCATACCGACCAGCACTCGGACCACACTCTGCTCGGCCCGGCCACCGGCTTCCCAGTGCTGGCGGTGGCGGCGTAACTGCTTCAGCACGTCGGTCAGGTGCTGGATCTGTCGCTGGACTCCGTCGATCTCCATCCCGAGCAGGACAGCTTGACCGAGGGCCGACGGTTCTGGCAGCGGGTCGGCGTCTCGCGTCGACGAGGCGGTCGTCGGCGGATGGGCTGTCGACGTGCCGACGGTCGACGCAGCGGTGGCGGGGATGCGCGCTGCCGGTCCATCCAAAAGCACGTCACTACTCCCTCACCTTATGTCACAGGTAAGAGTACGGTAATGAGTCGTCGTTTGGATACGTTTACGGGCGACAGTGGTCTGCAGGCCCTAGGGAAGAGTGGTTGTTGTCGGAAACGTAGGTCTACTTTCGAACACTGGTTCGAGCGTGCCGACTCGAACTCTTCGAACGCCCTGGCCACGGCCGCTTTCGGCAGAGAACGATCACGTAAGTTCGGTCTAGACCGCCAGCACGATGGCGGCGCTGATGCCGCCGAGGCCGAGGGCGAAGGCCGCCTCGGGCAGCCCGCCGTCGCGCCGTCGGAAGAGGCGGTCGAGCGCCAGCCGCCCGGCACCGACCGCCGCCACCGTGATCGCGACCACCGCGATGCACAGCGGGTACTCCATGCCGCCGTCGGTTTCCCACAGTCCGTTCGGTGCGGTCACGATCATTGCGTTGATCATCACGCCGATCACGGCCGCGGCCGCCAATGGAGTCAGCAGGCCCACCGCCAGGCCGAGCCCGCCGAGGAACTCGGACGCGCCGGCCAGCCCGGCGAAGAAGGTGCCGGGGTGGTAACCCAGCTGGGCGAATCCCTTGCCGGTCGCGGTGAGGCCGTGGCCGCCGAACAGGCCGAAGAGCTTCTGCGCGCCGTGCCCGGCGAGCAGCAGACCGAAGGTCATCCGGAGCAGCAGCAGCCCGAGGTCGGCTGCGGACA
Source organism: Frankia sp. CgKIO3 (assembly GCF_977946435.1). NCBI lineage: Bacteria > Bacillati > Actinomycetota > Actinomycetes > Frankiales > Frankiaceae > Frankia > Frankia sp. CgKIO3. The sequence goes on from NZ_CDWTMO010000096.1 coordinate 3,931, forward strand.
CGGCCGTGCGGGACGGGCCCGGGCGGGAGGCGTCGGGCGGTGCGGGGGTAGCGGGTGCCAGGTGGAGGGATGCCCGGTGCCGCGTAGCGAGCAGTTTCATATCGAAACCCTGATCCAGGCGAAAGCATACGGTGAAGCTTTGGTCACTACTGTGCCTGCCCGCTCTGCCGGGCCGGTACCTCGTTCGCCGGTGACTTCCCCCGCGGCCCGGCCGTCAGCTTCGGTGACGCCGGCGCGGCGGGCGAACGACGGCGACCGGGCAGACGGCATGCAGCACGCACTGGGAGCTGGTGGAACCGAGCAGCAACTCGGCGAAGCCGCCGCGGCCCCGGGCGCCCACCACAAGCAGCTGGGCGCGCGCCGCCGCGTTGATCAGGCCGTAGGCGGCGTTGCCCACAATCAGGCCGGTTTCCACCCCGATGCCCTCCCAGCCGGCCAGGCCCGCGTTCGCTGACTCGTCCAGAACAGCCTGCGCGGCATCGCGAAACGCCTCGTCGCCGAGGCCCACCCGCCCGGTGAGGGTTGCCGGCAGCGGCTCCCACACATGCACGACGCGCAGTGGAGCCCGGCGCAGCGCTGCCTCGCCTGCGGCCCAGGCCAGCGCGTCCACCGAGGCGGCGGACCCGTCCACCCCGACGACGACGGGGCCGGGCCGGCTCCTGCCCCGCTCGCCGTGGACAACCACGACCGGGACCGCCGCGTCGTGCACGCAGGCGAGGCTGACCGAGCCGGTCAGCCTCCGCTGCGTCCGGCTTGCCCCATGGGCGCCGAGGACGAGCATGGCCGCCCGGTCGGACTCGGCCAGCAGCATCCGTACCGGGGCCCCGTAGACGGTCCGTTCGAAGATCCGCGCCGCCGGTTCGTCCTTGCGGACCCGCTCCACGACATCGTGTAGCAGCCACTGCGCCGTCCAGCACGGGTGCTCCGGGGACGTGGCCGACGGCGGCTTCGATCGCTCGTGCGGTGGTCCGGCGGCCGCCCACACCAGCACCGCCCGTACGCGAGCGTCCCGCAGTCGTGCAGCGTCCACCGCCCAGCGCAACGCCCACTCGGCGTCCGCGGATCCGTCGATCCCGACGACGATCTCCGCCTGCGGGACGAAATCAGCTTCCACCTGATCGCCTTCCACGTGCCCACCCTGTTCAGCCTCGTACGTGAGGTAGGTTACTTATAGTAAGTAGATGATCGCATTCTGTTCTGATTCGCGGTAACGGCCAAGCGAACCGGCTGCACCGCGACGAACCCCTCACTCCTGGGCCCGTCCTGGTAGCTCAACGCGGTGATATCCAGCCCGCAGCTGTGTGCGATCGGGCTGAGCGGATAGATGGCGATCATCGGCCTCCTGTCGAGGTGGAGCGGCCGGGGTGAGCTAGCCCGTCGTGGGCCTGGAGTTGGCCGGTCTGTGGTTCGGGCGAGCCAAGCGTGGGTAGAGACTGAAAGTGGTCAGACAGGACACACTAGGTGACGGTCTGCATTCTTCTATGGAGAAGAGAAGATTGTGATCCTATCCGCGCGACTCGGTGACCGTCTGGCGACGCTCATCCGGTGGAATCTGGACCCGTCTACACCGGGCCGGCGGCGTCCGGCAGGCGGGCGTGTGCGGTGCCGGCTGGGCCGGGCAGCCGCCGGCCGCCAGGAAGGAGCAACCAGATGGCGAGCATGGAACGCCAGCGTCCCCGGCGGAACTGGTTCGATCTGTTGGGTCTGCCCTGGTCGCAGGCACGGACGTCCGCGGCGGAGCTGCTCGGCCGGCGCGGGGCTGACGTTCCGGTCGAGGAGTACACCGAGGACGACGCCTACGTCCTGCGCGCCGAGATCCCCGACGTCGACCCGGACAAAGACGTCGATGTCACCGTCTCCGAAGGGACGCTGGCGGTACACGCCGAACGGCACGAGGCGAGAAGTCAGAAGGCTCTCGGCGGGTACCGCACCGAGTTCCGCTATGGCGCGTTCAGCCGTTCCGTGGCGCTTCCGCCCGGGGCGAAGGCGGACCGGGCAGCCGCGACCTATAAGGACGGCATCCTGGAAGTCCGCGTTCCGGTCGAGCCAGCCGAGACGTCCGGCCGGAAGATCACAGTTGAGCAGGGCTGACGCCCGACTATGCCCGGTCGCAGGGCCCGAACTCTCCGGCCGACTGCGGCCCCGGGCGACGTTATTACCCACCCGGGTGCCGGCCCGCTTCTCCTCCCGTGTGGGGAGCCAGGAGTCACCATCAGGGGCAAGCACCTTCCTGGAGGGGGTAAGCATGGCCGACATCCGTAGCACGATCGTCCGGCGGCCGGTCACCGTGGAGCGGTCCACCACGATCCGGGACGCGGCGGCGCAGATGGAACGGCAGGGCGTGGGCGCGCTCCTCGTCATGGAGAACGATCGCCTGGTCGGGATCGTCACCGACCGCGACATCGTGCTACGTGGCGTTGTCCGCGGTATCCTGACGGACAGCCGGATCGACGCCCTCATGACCACCGAGGTCATCACCGTGCCGTCCGGCGTCGACCTCGAACGGGCCTACGAAATCTTCCGTGACCACGCGATCCGCCGGCTCCCGGTCGTCGACGGCCGCCGGCTCGTCGGCCTGCTGTCCGTCGACGATCTGCTCATCCGCACCGAGCATGAGATGGCCGAGCTGGTACACCCGCTCGCCGATGAGGTCTTTGCCCCCCACCGCGAGGCCCCACCGCTGGCTACCACCGGCGAGGAGCCCGTCGAGCCGGCGCCCGGACTGCCGCCCTGACGTAGGGCGATGCGCGCCCATCCCGGCGACACCCTGGTTGTCCACCGTCCCACCGTCACGCAACCGGAGCGCATTGGGGAGATCCTTGAGGTGCGCTCGCTGGCCGGCGACCCCCCGTTCACTGTCCGCTGGTCCGACACCGGGCACGTCAGCTTCGTCTACCCGGGACCGGACTCCGAGGTCCGTCACCCTCCTGAGGAGGCCCGCAGCGGCACCGGCTGAAAAGCGGCACCGGCTGAAAAGGATGACGGGTTCAGCTCTGCATGCGTGACGAACACGCACCGTCAGGCGAATCATGCTACGGGATCGTGACGTTCCGCTGCGATCAGCCTGCCGGGATGGCAGTGCAGCAGCCAGAAGCCGCCTGCCCGTACCCCGAGCTGGTCCGGGATCGGCCAGCACCAGCCGTCCAGGAGTCGTCGGAGCAGGTCGGCAATGATGGTGCGCTGGCTACAGACCGCCGTCAGCGTCCCGGACGCCGCCAGCCCCATCAAGGTAGCGACCACCCTCGCCTCCGATCCGGGATATCCGGTGTCCGCCAGCGTCGGCTCCGGTTCGATGGCGAGCCCGGCCGTGTGCGCGTACGGGGCGAGCGTGGCGGTGCAGCAGGGCAGGTCGGCGCTGATCAGCAGGCGAATCCCCAGGCTGGTCAGCAGCGGCACCAGTGCGCTCGCCTGGGCCCGGCCGCGCTCGTCGAGCGGGCATAGCTGGTCGGGCCCGTCCCAGCGCCGATGGTGGGCGGCCCGAACGTGGCGGATGACGACGAGCGCGGCCGTCGGCGCCGGCAGCCGACCAAACTCGGCGAGCACCTGGCGGTCGGTGTCGTAGCTGACCCGGCGAGCCGCCTCCCCCTTCGCCAGCCAGGCAAGCCTGTCCACCTCCCGGGTGGGGACGAACGTGCCGGAACGGGCCTGCATCCCCCAGTACCGGACCGCCTTCACCGTCCTGCCGCCGTCCGTCAGGTAGCGGTACTCGCCGAGCGGGGGCCCGAGCCTGGCCCGGCAACCAGTCTCCTCCTCGACCTCCCGCAACGCGCCGAGCAATGGATGTTCTCGCCGGCGCAGCTTGCCCTTGGGCAGGGACCAGTCGTCATACCGCGGCCGGTGCACGACCGCGATCTGCCGCCCGTCCCGCGTGGGTCGCCACAGCACCCCACCGGCGGCACCGACGACCCGTACCGGCCTATCCCAGGGATCAGCCGACGACTTCATACCGTCCAGTCTTCGACTCCAGCCGCCGCGGCGCCAGGAGGACAGGCACATCCCAGCAAGGCCCGGTCCAGCACGGCCCGGTCGACAACCCGCCGCCGGTGGCGCGGATCGCGGTCGGGCCGTCCGCAGCGTCCACCGCTACCAGGGCGGAGATCCCCATCTGAAGCGCATGTTCCCCGACGGCACCCAGGGGTATGGAACTCGCTACAGAAGATTATCGCTGTCCGGGGGGTGGAGGGTGGGGTGACGAACGCAGGTGTGGCCGAGCTCATCGTCGAGCCGGCGGTGCTCGGGACGCTCGTCGATGTGCTGCGTGCACGCGGGTACCAGGTCGTCGGCCCGACGGTGCGGGACGGCGCGATCGTCTACGACGAGATCAGTAGCGC
>NZ_CDWTMO010000096.1:8776-16748 GCF_977946435.1 Frankia sp. CgKIO3
GCTCCCGGCGGGGTGGACCGATGTCCAGGAGGCGGGTCGTTACCGGCTCGAGCGTCGTCGCGACGCGGCGCTGTTCGGTTACGCGGTGGGGCCGCATTCGTGGAAGCAGAACCTGCTGCCGCCCCGGCTGCGCCTGCTGAAGACCCGCCGCCACGGCGATGGCGGCTTCGGCGATGGCGGCTTCGAGGTGGCGGAGGAACCGCTACCTCGGGCAGCGGTGGCATTCCTCGGCGTCCGTTCCTGTGAGCTGCAGGCCATCGCAATCCAGGACCGGATCCTGCTCGGGGGGCGCCACGCCGACCGCGACTACGCTGCTCGCCGCAGCGATGTGTTCATCGTTGCGGTGAACTGCCACGAGCCGGGTGGGACCTGCTTCTGCGTGTCGATGAACACGGGCCCGGCGGTGCGGGAGGGCTACGACCTGGTCCTCAGCGAAATCCTGGCCAGTGACCACCGGCTGCTCGTCGAGGCGGGCACCCCTCGGGGCGTCGAGATACTGGGCGAGCTGGCCGGGCGCCCGGCCGAAGCCGCCGACCGTAGCGCGGCCCAAGCCGCCGTGGACGGGGCGGCCGACCGGATGGGACGCACCGTCGACGCGGCCGACCTGCGTGACCTGCTCGCGGACAACCTCGAACATCCACGGTGGGACGAGGTGGCGCAGCGGTGCCTGAGCTGCGGCAACTGCACGATGGTGTGTCCAACCTGCTTCTGTACCTCGGTGGAGGACGTCAGCGACCTCACCGGAAGTGAGGCGGAGCGCTGGCGCAGCTGGGAGTCCTGCTTCTCGCTGGACCACTCCTACATCCACGGCGGCAATGTCCGTGCCTCCGGACGCTCCCGTTACCGCCAGTGGTTGACCCACAAGTTCGGCACCTGGCACGACCAGTTCGGAACGTCCGGATGCGTCGGCTGCGGACGGTGCATCACCTGGTGCCCCGTCGGCATCGACGTCACCGAGGAACTGACCGCCATTCGGGCGAACTCCGCGGCCGGCGATGACGTCGGTTGAGGCACCGCTCGGCGAGGTCGGCGTCTTCGCCGGTATGCACCCGGACCACCTCGCCCTCCTCGCCGGGTGCGCCCGGCACGCCGTCTTCCGCCCGGGCGACGTACTCCTGCGGGAAGGCGACCCGGCCGACACCATCTACGTCATCCGGCACGGCACGGTCGCGATCGAAACCTTCGTCCCGACCCGGGGTCTGGTCCCCATCGAGACCGTCGGAGCCGGCAATGTGGTGGGCTGGTCCTGGCTGTTCCCGCCGTACCGGCTCCATTTCGACGCCCGTGCCCTCTCGCTGGTCCGCGCCACCGCCATCGACGGTGCCTGCCTACGCGGGAAGTTCTCCCAGGACCCGGCGCTGGGCTACGACGTGCTGTCCCACCTTGCGCAGGTGCTCATCGAGCGCCTGCAGGCCACCCGGTTGCGGCTGCTCGATGTCTACGCAAACCCGGGCCAGGGCTGACGGCGCGGCCGGGGAGATGACCCCTCGGCCGTTCCGGGTGACCTGCCGCCACCAGGAGACGGGTGACACGTGAACCCTGGAACTCGCACCGCTCTCCGGCGCTCCGATCATCGCCGCACCCGGCCAGTTCACCATGGTCTACGCTTTCGGCGTCGGCGAGGTCCCCTTGTCCGTGATGGTCGACGACTCCGTGACGGCTGGTACCGACGGCCCGCTTGTGCACACCGTCCGAGCGGTCGGCGCGGTGACGGAAGCGATCTGCGCGTCCCGCCCGGGCGACGTCCTCGGGGTGCGTGGCCCGTTTGGGCGAGGCTGGCCGGTAGGCGCCGCCGCCGGGCTGGACGTCGTCGTGGTCGCGGGCGGGCTCGGGCTGGCGCCGCTGCGGCCGGTCGTCCGGCAGCTCCTGCGACGGCGCGCCGACTACGGCAACGTGGTCGTGCTCGCCGGCACCCGTACACCCGCGGACATCCTCTACCGCCGGGAGCTGGCCGGTTGGCAGGACCGCACCGACCTCCAAGCCCTGGTGACCGTCGACGGTGCGCAGCCCGGATGGGACGGCCGGGTCGGCGTCGTCACCACCCTTCTCCCGCACGTGCGTTTCGATCCGGCCAGAACCGTCGCGTTCACCTGCGGACCCGAGATCATGATGCGGCTGACCGCACGGGCCCTGGTCGACGCCGGCGTACCCGCCGACCGCATCCACCTGTCCCTGGAACGCAACATGCACTGCGGCCTCGGCCACTGCGGCCGCTGCCAGCTCGGCCCGCTGATGCTCTGCCTGGACGGACCGGTCTGCGGCTACGACCGCCTGGAACCGTCGCTCGCCGTCCGGGAGCTGTGATGCCGACGCCGACTCCGACCAGCCCAACCAGGCCCCGGCTCGCCGTCTGGAAGTTCGCCTCCTGCGACGGCTGCCAGCTCACCCTGCTCAACTGCGAAGATGAGCTGCTCTCGCTCACCGGCGAGGTCGACGTCTCCTACTTCCTGGAGGCATCCAGCGCGACCGTCGACGATCCCTACGACCTCTCCCTCGTCGAGGGCTCGGTCACCACCGAACAGGACGTGGAACGCATCCACCAGGTCCGGGCCGCGTCTCGGCGTCTGGTCACAATCGGCGCCTGCGCGACCGCCGGCGGCATCCAGGCGCTCCGCAACTTCGCCGACGTCGGTGACTTCCTCGCGGCCGTCTACGCCACCCCGGCGTACGTCTCGACGCTGGCGACCTCCACCCCGATCTCCACGCACGTCTGGGTGGACTTCGAACTCCAGGGCTGCCCGGTCAACCCTCGCCAGCTCCTCGAAGTCATCAGCGCGTTCCTCGCTCGCCGACGCCCGAACATCTCCTCATCCTCCGTCTGCACCGAATGCAAACGGCGCGGGACGGTGTGCGTGATGGTCGCGCACGGCACGCCGTGCCTCGGCCCGGTCACGCATGCCGGATGCGGTGCGATCTGCCCGGCCTATCACCGCGGCTGCTACGGCTGTTTCGGCCCGATGGAGAGCCCCAACACCCCCGCGTTGATCCGCCAGCTACGGGTTCTCGGGATGAACGAGGACAACGTCGACCGAGTGTTCCGGACGTTCAACACCGCCGCGCCGGCGTTCCGCGACGCCCCCGGCGAGGGTTCGGGAAGCGGTGAGACCGATGCGCGCGACTAGGACCATCGCACCTCCCCCGCTCACCAGGGTCGAGGGCGAAGGAAGGTTGCTAATCAAGATCATCGACGGGCGGGTGGACGAAGCCCACCTGAAGATCTTCGAACCGCCGCGCTTCTTCGAGGCGTTCCTCCGCGGCCGGGCCTACACCGAGCCACCCGACATCACCGCCCGGATCTGCGGCATCTGCCCGGTCGCCTACCAGATGAGCGCGCTGGCAGCCATCGAACAGATCTGTGGCATCACGGTCACGGGCCCACCCGCCGCCCTACGGCGGCTCATCTACTGCGGTGAATGGATCGAGAGTCACGCGCTACACGTCTTCCTGTTGCACCTGCCGGACTTCCTCGGCTACGATAGCGCACTAAACCTTGCCCAGGACCAGCCCGCCCTGGTCAAGCTGGGACTTACACTGAAGAAGGCCGGCAACACGCTCATGACGGTCATCGGCGGCCGCGCGATCCACCCCGTCACCACGCGGGTCGGCGGCTGGTACCGGGCACCACGCCGGCGCGACCTGACCGAGCTCGTCGGGCAACTGGAACAGGCGCGAGACATCGCCCGGGACACCGCCCGATTCACCGCCGCCCTGGACTTCCCCGAAGACGAACTCCACCAGACCTTCGTCGCGCTCCACCAACCTGGCGAATACCCCGTTGAGCGCGGCCGGATCGCCTCCACCGATGGCCTCGACATCGCCCCGGCCGACTACGACCGGCACTTCACCGAAGAACAGGTGCCCTGGTCGAACGCTCTGTACTCGACCCTGGCCGCGGGCGGCTCCTACCTCACCGGACCGCTGGCTCGCTTCGCGCTGGGCGCGCAGTGCCTGGCGCCCGCCGCCCGCGAGACCGCCGCCGAGATCGGCCTGCGCCCACCGGAGCGCAACCCCTACCGCAGCATCATCGTGCGTTGCATCGAGATGGTCCACGCCGCCGACGAGGCGCTGCGGATCATCGCGGACTACACCGAGCCCGACCCCCCCGCGCTGGAGGCCCCGCCCCGGGCGGGAACCGGCTACGGGGTCACGGAGGCACCCCGCGGCCTGCTCTACCACCGCTACACGATCGACCACAACGGCACCATCCTCGACGCAAAGATCGTGCCACCAACCGCCCAGAACCAACGTCCGATCGAAGAAGACCTGCGCGGCGTGGTGGAACGCTTCATGGACCTGCCAGAGCCCGAACTCGCCCTGCGCTGCGAACGGGCCATCCGCAACTACGACCCCTGCATCTCATGTGCAACCCACTTCCTGACCCTCCACATCGAGCACGGCTGACCGTCATCGGGATCGGCAATCCCTACCGACACGACGACGCCGTCGGCCTGGCAGTCGCGCATCAGCTACGCTGCACGCTCCCACCTGGCGTCGACGTGGTCGAATGCGCCGGCGAGCCGACAGGACTGTTTGCCGCCTGGGAAGGGGCCGACGCCGTCTGGATCATCGACGCCGCCCATTCCGCGGCCCCGCCCGGAACCGTGCACCGCCTACCGGCCAACGACCGCACACTGCCGGCGGATCTCGTCGGGCCATCGACCCACGCGCTCGGCCTTGCGGACACCATCGAGATCAGCCGAACACTCGGCCGGCTTCCCCGGCATCTCGTCATCTACGCAATCTCCGGCCATACCTTCTCAGCAGGCCTCGGACTCGGCCCCGAGGTCGCGGCGGCGGCCCGCAACGTGGCCGCCGCCATCCGCGCCGAAACAGCGATCTATGCCGCCAGGGAACCCGACGATCTCCGTTGACCGCCGCCAACCGCGGTAGCCGAAGGCCCGCGTTGGCGGTGGGATTCGGTCACGGGACTTCGCGCGGCCCGGGGGCGGCGTTCATCAGCCACGTCACCATGCGGCTGATGTCCGACAGCGACAGGATCCCGACGAGTCTGCCCTGGTCCATCACCAGAACGCGGTGCTCGGCGCCGGGCTCCATGCGCGGCAGCAGATCCGCCAGCGGGTCGTCGGGACCCGCGATGGTGGTCCGCGACAGTGGCACCATCACCTCGCTTACCGTTACCGTGCCGCTCTTCTCCGGCGGCACCTGCTTGGCGCCGTCCAGGGTCACCAGCCCGACCGGGACTCCGTTCTCGCCGGTCACCGGGAATGCCGAGTGCCGGTACCGGTACAGCGGGCCGGCCAGCAGGTTCGCGACGGTCAGGGCCGCGGGCACCGTGAGCGGCTTCGTCGTCATGGCGTCATGTACCGGGACGCCGGCGAGCACACCGCGCAACTGCGCCTGCCGTCCCTCGGCGGTGGCGGCCGCGATGAGGAACGAGCCGATCAGGGCCAGCCAGAGCCAGCCGAATCCGCCGCCTCTCATGAACACGAGGAGTCCCAGAACGACGAGCAGCCAGCCGAGGACGCGTCCGGCTGCGGTAGCCCCGGCGGTCGCCCGCAGCCGATCTCCCGTACGCCACCACAGGAAGGCGCGCAGCAGCCGCCCACCGTCGAGCGGAGCGGCGGGAAAGGCGTTGAAGACGGCGAGCAGCAGGTTGATGCCCGCCAGCCAGGCCACCACCTCGACCAGGAGCTCGGGCGCGGACGCCAGGGCGAGCAGCCAGGCGCCCAGCACGAAGAGCCCGCCCAGCAGAAGGCTGACGAGTGGGCCGACACCCGCGATCCGCAGCTCCGCTGCCGGGCTCGACGCCTCCGACTTCAGCCGGGCCACCCCGCCCAGCAGCCACAACACGATGTCGTCCACGGCCACCCCGTTGCGCCGGGCCACCAGGGCGTGCGCCACCTCGTGGGCGAGCAGCGAGGCGAAGAAAACCACCGCGGCGGCAAGGGCCGCCAACCAGTACACCACCAGGGCATGGCCCGGGTACACCTGTGGGAGGCGGCCCTGCGCGAGGCCGAACGCGATGATGCCGAAGATGAGCAGCACGCTCCAGTGGACCCCGATCCGGACTCCAGCGATCCGTCCCACCATGAAGGTCGCCCGCACAGCGTCTCTCCCCTGTTCGAACGTGCCCCGGGACCAAGACCCGGCTCGACTCCGCGGTTGGGCGCGGGGCCGGCCCCGTCAGGCTGTCCCGTCAGGCTGCCGCGAGGGCCACCTCCGTCGACTTGACCAGGGCGGTCACCGAGGAACCCGCGGCCAGACCGAGGTCGGTCGCGGCGGCCAGGGTGATCGCCGCGGTGAGCTCGCCGCCACCATCAAGGGCGATATGCGCGACGGCCATGGCACCGCCGGTCTCCAGGCTGGACACCGTGCCGCGCAGCCGGTTACGGATGCTCAGACCATCCACGCTGCCCGTGGCCAGCGCCACCTCGGTAGACTTGATCAGAATCTCGACGGTGGCCCCCACCGAGAGGTCGAGGTCCTTGACCGCATCAAGGGTCACCGCGGCGGTGACGGTCTGCCCGCCGGAGAGGTCGACAGTCACGGTGCTCATCACCGCACCTTCGGTGATGTCGGTGACGGTTCCGGTCAGTCGGTTGCGAATGCTCAGGCTCATCGGTCCACCTCGTCCTCTCGGGTGCCGCCAGGTGCCGTCAGTCAACTCCTACCCGCCCGTCTGTGCCGCGTACATGCCTCGACCCGCAGAAGAGCCGTGCAGAAGGGTCCTGCGGACAAGTGATGCCCGACAGGCGGTCGCGCCTGATCGGTCCGTGCGGGTCGGGGGCGCGGGCGCTCCGGTGCCACCGGTTCGCCTACCCCGAACAGGTCGATGTCGACCATCGACCCCGAGAGTCCGGCCTCCCGCACGTAGGCGACCCGCACCGACAGGAACACTGCCTTGGCACAACAGGTGGGCAGATAATGTCGCCAGAAACCCTACCACTACCCACTGTCATGCAAGACAACACACCTATCTCACCGCCGGCGTGGGCGCCAGGTCGCCCGCGCCCGGTCCACTCACGTCTGCGACCCAAAGAAATCCCAGCATCCCTCGGCGGCACCCCCGCCGATCATCCGACTGGCGTCCACCCCCACAACAACAGATCATCGTCGTATGACATCGGGCAATCGTGTTGAAGCAACGAAAGCGCACAACATTAAACAACGGCAACTCTCGGCGGGCCGTCCGAGCGGCTGCCGACGGTGGAACCGGCGCCCAAGCCGGACTACCCCCAGACTAACCCCCCCGAGCTAACCCCGGACTAACCCCGTAGCGGGCTCGCGGAGGGCTCGTAGGGCTGCTTCCGCTGTACCCGGCTGTCCCCGTCATCCGTATTCCCGACCCGCCATCCGTATTCCCGACCTGCCTGCAGGGAATGGTGGTTCAGGGAAGCCGAGAATGTTCGCGGCCATGGCACACCTCCCGATGAGGGGACTAGAAGGGGTACCCCCGCTTCCGGTGTCGGACTACCCCGTAGGGGTGCGCATCCCTCGCGCTGGAACCGCGGCTGGAGTGCTCCGGAACTGGCGTCGGTCAACGACGTTGAATTCGTAATGAAGTAATTAATGCAAGCCAATATGCGTCTTCGCAGGTCACGGGCTCGCGAGGACCCCGAAGTGAACAAGTTATTTCATTCCTAATCCGTTGAAGGGACCGTTCCTCCTCGGTGCCGGGTTCATGGTCGGCTGGATGTCTGGATGTGCATTGTGATCGGTGCGGCGCGGTCGCCCGATCTGCCCGTCGCGCGGCGGTGGTATAACTGGATCGGTCCGACGAGACGGACTGACTTTCGATAAGCCGGACGATAAGTGGTCGAGTGGTGATTGCCGTGCTAGCTGATACGCTTTTAACAGTTAGCGCCCGCCTGCTATCTCGGCTGCCGGCTGGAGTTAGCGCGAGTGCGCGCTCACTCATCACTTGCTATAGCGGCACGCCTGCGCCGGTCGCGGCGCTTGGGGAGCGTCATTAAATAAGTTGATCATTTGATCTGTGTTTAGTGTTCCCCTA
>NZ_CDWTMO010000097.1:0-16215 GCF_977946435.1 Frankia sp. CgKIO3
ACCTAGGCGGTGGCGGCCCGGCGCCGCAACGCCATGCCGGCGGCGACCCCGCCGGCGAGCGCGCCTACCCCGGCTGCCGTCGGAATGCCGATCTTGGCTGCCTTGCGGGCCGTGCGAAAGTCCTTGATCGGCCATTCGCGTTCCCGGGCCACGGTCTTCAGGTCCGGATCCGGGTTGATCGCGACCGGGTGGCCCACCAGGGAGAGCATGGGTAGATCGTTGATCGAGTCCGAGTAGGCCCAGCACCGGGACAGGTCCAGACCCTCCCGCTCGGCGAGCGCCTGCACGGCCTCGGCCTTCGCCTGGCCGTGCAGCAGACCGCCGACCAGGTGGCCGGTGTAGGTGCCCTCGGCGGAGACCTCGCTGACCGTGCCGAGGGCGCCGGTGAGGTTCAGTCGCCGGGCGATGACCGAGGCGAGCTCGACCGGGGTGGCCGTGACCAGCCACACTCGCTGGCCCGCGTCAAGGTGCTGCTGGGCGAGCGCGTGCGTGCCCGAGTAGATCTGCTCGGCCATCCGCTCGTCGTAGATCTCCTCGCCGTAACGGACGATCTCGGCCACCGTGCGCCCGGCGACGAAGGCGAGCGCGGTCTCCCGAGCGTCCCGGATGCCGTTCGGGTCCTCGAGCCCACGCAGCCGGTAGGTGATGTGCTGCCAACCGAACCGGATCAGGTCACGCGAGTTGAAGAAGTCCCGGGCGGCCAGGCCGCGGGCGAAGTAGAAGATCGAGGCGCCCGCCATCATGGTGTTGTCCACGTCGAAGAACGCGGCCGCCGACTCGTCCAGCGGGGCCCGCGGAACCTCCTCGGCCGCGACCTTCAAGGCGGCGATCGCGGCGGCCTCGGCGGCCTGCCTCGTCGTGGCCAGGTCCCTGCGTCGTCGCACCCTCATCGTCAACTCCATGTTGTCCGGGGCGGAGCAAGGGCTCGGCTCGGGAAGTGACCGGGGCCGCCGCCCACCCCTCGTCGCCACCTCCGCACGTCGCGATCCACGCCATGGTTCGCCGGCACGCCGTCAGAGTACGGTGCGGTACGACTTCGCGGCGGCCGCCGCTCGAACGTGACGGCGCGAAAGTGCCGATGGAACAACGACCGGGCCGCGGTTGCGACGTGATCTGGGATATCGCTCACGGCGAGGGGCCCGGAGGCCAGGCCGTGTCTGTTGCGGGAAGGGCGCGAGCAAGTGTCCGAATCGCTCTGAACTGCAAGGATTTGACCGCCCCCTCATTACGGCCCATGGCCAGCGCGGTCTCGCGGACCGACAGCCCTTCGAGGAACCGGAGCGCGACGCACTCCTGCTGGTCCGGGCGCAGCTCGCGGACGGCGTCGAGCAGCTCGCGGCGGGTCAGCACGGCCAGGATCGACTCTTCGGGGCTCGGTACCGTCAGCGCCGTGGCCCGGTACTCGGCCGCGGCGAGGATGTCCGCCGTCGGGATCTCGAACCGGCACCGCGCCGAGCGGGCCTGATCGACCAGCAGGTTGCGAGCGATGGTGATGAACCAGGCACCGATGTCCCGCCCCTGCCACCGGAACGTGCCGATTGAGCGGAAGGCACGCAGGAAGGTCTCGCTGACGATGTCCTCGGCGGCCACCGGATCCCCGCCCAGCCGGTACAGCGCGTATCGGAACACGAGGTCGGCGTACCGGTCGTAGAGCAGCCCGAAGGCGTCGACGTCACCTCGCCGGGCCCGGGCGACGAGCGCCGTCCGGTCGTCGTCGGCCGGCTCGCTCGGAGGGTCCCCGACCCGCTCGCGGTCCTCCCGGGCGCCCACCGGGGACATCGCATCCTGCCGGTGGAGGGGGCCGGGATGCCGGGCGGATCCCACGGGCCAGGCCGCCACCGTCGTCGTGGCCGCAGCCGGGTCCGTCCCCGCCGCGCGGCTCGTCCCGGCCGGCACCGTGGATCCCGACGCCGTGGATCCCGACGCCGTGGGGGCGGTTGGCCGTCCGGTCCCGGACAACCGGGGTAGGAGGGCGCGGATCCCGTCCCTCCTGAGGAGCGGCCCGTCCCTCCTGAGGAGCGGGAGGAGCGGGACCGACGGTCCCCGCGCTGCATCCAGGCCGCGGCGCGGGGCGACGAGGCCGGCGGCGAGGTCGGCGAGCGTGCATTCGGTCACAGCCCGGGCTCCGGAGGGTGCGGTCGAGGCAAGGCGGGCCGGGAGGCCCGGCGCACATGGTTTCGTTAGTAGCTGAGTGTAGCCGGAGGAGGGACCGCGGAAAGTCGGAGATTGTCTGGGTGCAGGCAGGGGGCGTCTCCCGGCGAGGCCCGGACCGGACCGCACGTCGGGGTCGGGCCCCTGAGCGGACCTCGGTCCCGCTCGAGCGGTTCGGGAAGCCACTCGGCAGCGACCGGGATCGCGCCTACCATCGTGGAATGGACGACGGGTTGGAACTGGCGGATTCCGGCCACGACGGTGTGCGTATCACACTGCTCACCCGGACGGGATGTCATCTGTGCGATACTGCGCGGGCGGCGGTCGTCCGGGTCGCCGAGCAGGAGCAGGTCGGGTGGCGGGAGGCCAATGTCGACGCCGATCCCCAGCTTGCCGACGCCTACGGCGACCGGGTGCCGGTCATCCTGCTCGACGGCCGGGAACACGGTTACTGGCGGGTGGAGGAGGACCGGCTGCGGCGGGCGCTCGCCGGCGGCCGGTGGGCGCTGCGGCCCCCCGAGGGCGGTCGCTGATCAGGGGGCTGGTTCTCCTCAGCACTTCGTGAATCCCTTCACGAAGTCGTACACTGCCCGAGGACAGCCGACTTGTGGCGCCGACTACCGTACGCCGGGTGTCGGCGGGGCCACGGATTCGGGCCCATAGCTCCGGGCGTAACCGCGCGCCTAGAGATCGGAGCCGCGAATGAGTCAGCCACGGCATCGCCCGGCGGTGATCCGGCGACGCACACGTAGTGACGCGGCTTCCAGGCGTTCCTCCGAGGTTCCGGAGGCGACGGTCGCGCGGCTTCCGCTCTACCTCCGGGTGCTGGCGACACTGGCGGAAAGCGGGGTTCACACTGTGTCTTCGGACACGCTCGCGGCCGCCGCCGGAGTCACTCCGGCCAAGGTCCGCAAGGATCTGTCCCATCTCGGTTCCTACGGCACACGGGGCGTCGGCTACGAGGTGGATGTCCTGCTCGACTGCATCGCCGCGAAACTGGGCCTCACCGAGGACAGAGCGGTCGTGCTGGTGGGAGTCGGCAACCTCGGCCACGCCCTGGCGGGTTACGGCGGCTTTTATGCCAGGGGCTTTCGGATTGTGGCCCTGGTCGACGCGGATCCCGAGCGGGTCGGCGAGCGGGTCGGTGAGGTTGTCGTCAGTCCCGTCGACGATCTCGAACAGGTGATTGTCCAGGGTCAGGTCACGATTGGGATGATCTGCACGCCGGCCGCCGCGGCGCAGGGGGTGTGTGACCGTCTGGTCGCTGCCGGGGTCACCAGCATTCTCAACTTCGCTCCCACGGTGCTTTCGGTACCCGACGGTGTGGACGTGCGTAAAGTCGACCTCGCCGTGGAACTGCAGATCCTCTCGTTCCATGAAGCACGCAAACATCCGTCACCGGCACGGGACACATCACCGAGACGGGGCACGAGATCCACACCGGGCGCCGGCTCCGGGCGTGACGCCGTGCCGGTGCGCCGGGCGCGCTCGGCGCGGCGGGCGCCCTCGGCCCGCGAGGCGGTGCCAGGCGGCGACGACGTCCTCGTCGCGCGGGGGGTGACGGGCCTGGACGGGGTGACGAGCGCGGACGGGACGGAGCCCTCCGCGGACAGGCTGGAGACCGATGCGGATGAGGTCGTGCGGGTGACTCGGCAAGTAGGCATGACTCGTCCGGCGGGGGCAGCTCGTCCGGCCGGGATGGCTCGGGACGGTCGGCCGACCCGGGATGATCGGGAGGGGGAACCGGGTGCGGCGCGCTTGGAGCACACCCCGGCGCTTGGATCGCCGACCCACAGGACGCTGCCGGCCGCGGGAGCGCTGATGGCCGGAGGTGAGGCGTCGTGAGCCTCCTGGTGGTCGGGCTCAACCACCAGACCGCGCCCACGTCGTTGCTCGAACGCACCTCGGTCTCGGCCGAGGAGGTCCCGAAGGTCCTGCACGATCTGGCCGAGGGTACCCACGTCAGCGAGGCGGTGGTGCTCTCGACGTGTAACCGCATCGAGATCTATGCCGAGGTCGAGACCTTCCACGGCGGAGTCGCCGACATCTCCGACCAGCTCAGCCGGATCTGTGGGATCGACCTCGGTAATCTCGCCGGCCACCTGTACGTCCACCACGAGGCGCGGGCCATCGGGCACCTGTTCTCGGTAGTATGCGGCCTGGACTCCATGCTCGTCGGGGAGAGCCAGATCCTCGGTCAGGTACGCACGGCCTTCCGGGCCGGTCAGGCCGCCGGGGTGGCGGGCAGCGCGCTGTCCGGCCTGTTCCAGGCCGCGCTGCGGGTCGGCAAGCGGGCCCACTCCGAGACGTCCATCGATGCCGCTGGCGCATCCATCGTCTCGGTGGGTGTCCGGTTGGCCGCCTCCGGTCTGGGCCTCCACAGCGAGGTTCCGGCCGTGCCGGTGGTGCCGCCGGGTGGGCGGGCGCTGGACGGGGGAGGAGCCGCGGCCGAGGGACCGCGGCCCGCCGTGACGTCCGAACCCCCGCCGTTGGCCGGGGCCCGGGTGCTGCTCATCGGTGCCGGCGCGGTGGGATCGCTGGCCGCGCAGACCGTCCGGCGAGCCGGCGCCGGGGAGGTCGTGATCGCGAACCGGACCGCCGCCCGGGCGGCCCGCGTCGCCGAGGCCCACGAGGCCCGGGTCGTCGGTCTCACCGACCTGGCCCACGAGATCACCATGGCGGACCTGGTGATCTCCTCGACCGGCGCGAGCGGTCTCGTTGTCGAGCACGAGCTGGTTGCCGCGGCCTTGCCCGGCCGGGCAGGGCGCCCGCTGGTTTTCCTCGATCTGGCCCTGCCGCACGACATCGACCCGGGGGTGCGCGAGCTGTCCGGGGTGAGTCTGATCGATCTGGACGCACTGCGCATCGCGCTGGACGGCGCCCAGGTGACGCACGATGTGGAGGCGGTCCGCGCGCTGGTCGCCGCCGAGGTCGCGAGCTTCCTCGACCGCCGGCAGGCGGGCCGGGTGGCGCCGACCGTCGTCGCGCTGCGGGCCCACGCCGCCGCTGTGGTGCGTAGCGAGCTCGCTCGGTTGCACACCCGCCTGCCCGACCTCGACGATCGGGAGTGGAGCCTGGTGGAGGGCTCGGTCCGGCGCGTCGTCGACAAGCTGCTGCACGCCCCGACCGTGCGGGTGCAGGAGCTGGCCGGGGCGCCCGGCGGAGACGCCTACGCCGAGGCCCTGCGGGAACTGTTCGATCTGCCGCGGGAGGTGCCCGCCGTGGTGTCCGCGCCTGACCTTGATCTGCTGGAGCGTTCGTGACGGGGATCGACCCGACGAGTACCGATCCGACGAGCATCGGCGCGGCGAGTACCGGCGCGGCGAGTACCGGCGCCGACCTGCTGGCCCGTTTCGCCGGCCGCCGGCTGCGGCTGGGAACGCGGCGCTCGGCGCTGGCGCTGGCCCAGTCCGGGACGGTCGCCGCCACCCTGCGGGCGCGGGTGGGCTGCGCCGTCGAGCTGGTGCCGATTGTCACGGCGGGGGACCGCTCGTCGGGGGAGATCAGCCAGATCGGCGGGACCGGCGTCTTCGTCAGCGCGCTGCGCGACGCCCTGCTGTCTGGTGAGATCGACCTGGCGGTCCACTCGTTGAAGGACCTTCCAACGGCCACCCCACCCGGTCTGGTGCTCGCCGCGGTCCCGCCGCGGGCGGACCCCCGGGACGTGCTGGTCGCCCCGAGCGGGCGGCGCCTGGCCGAGCTCAGGGCCGGCGCCCGGATCGCGACCGGATCTCCGCGTCGCGCCGCGCAGCTGTGTGCTCTCGGCCTCGGGCTGGAGGTCGTCACGATCCGCGGCAATGTCGACACCCGGTTGAAGAAGGCCATCGACGGTGAGGTGGACGCGGTCGTCCTCGCGCACGCCGGGCTGGCGCGGCTCGACCGGCTCGATGCCGTCACCGAGATCCTCGAACCCACGGTGATGCTGCCCGCGCCCGGTCAGGGAGCCCTGGCGATCGAGTGCACGGGCGGTGCCGGGCTCGTCGTGGCCGGCCCGGCGCGCGCTCTGGTGCCCGCCGCGGCGGGTTCGGGTCCCGCTGCGGGACAAACCGGTGGCGAAACGTGGTCAGATGGCGGCCAGCCCGTCGATACGGGCCTCGCCGAGCTGCTACGGTTTGTGCTCGATGACGCATCGTCGTCCGTCGCAGTCAGAGCGGAACGCGCGTTCCTCGCCGGCATCGAAGCTGGTTGTACTGCCCCGGTCGGCGCCTTGGCCGAGCTTCTTCCGGGGCCGGCCGAAAGAGCTGCGGCGGAGGCCGGCGGTGCGCCTCCCGCGGGTCGTCTGTGCCTGCGGGCGGTCGTCGCTGCGCCGGACGGAAGCGATGTCCTCCGGCGTGACGTCACCGGATCCGCCGTCGACCCGGAGGCGCTCGGGCAGCGCCTCGCGGACGACATGCTGTCCGCCGGAGCACACTCGCTGATGGGAACCCGCTGAGCATGGCCACCCGACGAACGAAGAAGCCCGTCTCCCCGGTCGCCCTGGTGGGTGCCGGACCACGTGATCCCGGCCTGCTCACCGTCCTCGCGGTCGAGACCCTGGCCGCCGCCGACCTGGTGGTGGCCGATCCCGAGGTGGCGCCGGCGGTGGTGGAGAACCTCACCGCCGAAGTGCTGTGCATTGGCGACCTCGAGGCGCCGAAGCCGGTCCGTGACGCGGAGGCGGCGACCGCCGCGGTGGTGAGCAGGGCCCGTGCCGGTGACAAGGTGGTCCGGCTCTACGCCTCCGATCCGTGGCTGACTCGCATCGGCGCCGCGGACGCCCAGGCGCTCGCGAAGGCCAAGATCCCCTATCGGGTGGTGCCCGGCATCCTCACTGGCGCCGCGGTCGCGACCTACGCCGGGGTCGCCCCGGGCGCGCCGGTCACCTTCGCCAGCACCTCCGGGGTCTTCTCGTCGTCGGGCACCGTGCCGGCGTCCTCGCCGTTCGGCGGGAGCGAGCCGGTGGGTCCGCTCACCGGTCCTCCGTTCGGGGCCTCGCGGCTGGGCGGGCGGCCGATCGCCGGTCTCGGGGGCGGGCTCGGCGGTGGCCTGGGAACCGGCGGGTTCGGCTCGCCGCTGGGCCTCGGTGCCCCGGGCGGCTTCGGCGGGTTCGGTGCGCCCATCTCCTCCCCCGGCGACCTGGACTGGGGTGCCCTCGCCCAGACCCCGGGCACCCTCGTGGTCACGGCGGCGCCGACGGAGGTCGGCAAGGTCGCGGCGGCGCTCGTCGAGCACGGGCGGCCCGGTGACACCCCGATCGCGGTGACCGTGGACGGCACCACCACCGACCAGCGCACCGTCACCTCGACGCTCGATCGGGTCGAGGCGGACACGGCACCGCTGTTGACCGCGGCCCCCACCCCGATCACCCAGGTCGTGCTGTCCATCGGCTCGGTGGTCGCGACCCGCAGCAAGTTGTCCTGGTGGGAGACCCGGGCGCTGTTCGGCTGGACGGTGCTGGTCCCGCGGACCAAGGAACAGGCGGCGATCCTGTCCGACCTGCTGCGTTCGCACGGCGCAAGCCCGCTGGAGGTGCCGACGATCGCTGTCGAGCCCCCGCGGACCGCCGCCCCGATGGAGCGCGCGATCACCGGTCTGGTCTCCGGGCGCTATCAGTGGGTGGCCTTCACCTCGGTCAACGCGGTCAAGGCGGTGCAGGAGAAGGTCGAGGAACGCAGCCTCGACGCCCGCGCGTTCGCGGGGGTCAAGGTTGCGGCGATCGGCGAGGCGACGGCCGACGCGCTGCGCACCTTCGGTATCCGGCCCGATCTCGTCCCGTCCGGGCAGCAGTCCAGCGAGGGGCTGCTGGCGGACTGGCCGGACTTCGACGACACCCTCGACCTGCTCGACCGGGTGCTGCTGCCGCGCGCCGACATCGCCACCGAGACCCTGGTCGCCGGCCTGAAGGAACGCGGCTGGCAGGTCGATGACGTGACGGCCTACCGCACCGTGCGTGCGGCTCCGCCGCCCGCCTCCATCCGGGAGGCGCTGAAGGGCGGCCGGGTCGACGCGGTCGTCTTCACCTCGTCCTCGACCGTGCGCAACCTGGTCGGCATCGCCGGCAAGCCCCACGAGACGACGGTGATCGCCGTGATCGGTCCGGCGACGGCCGCCACTGCCCAGGAGCTCGGGCTGCGCGTCGACGTGCAGGCTCCGGAGGCGTCCATCCCCGCCCTTGTCGGGGCGCTGGCGGAGTTCGCTGCCGAACACCGGGAAGAGCTCGGGAAGATCGGGCCGCTCGCCGCGCGGTTGCCGAAGCCACGGCGAGGCTCGCGGCGGTGAGGGTGCCGGCCCGGGGGAACGGGGCCGCAGCCGGATACCCGACGGCACGTCCCCGCCGGCTGCGCCGCTCGCCCGCGCTGCGCCGGCTGGTCTCGAACGTGCGGTTGCACCCGTCCGACCTGGTGCTGCCGATGTTCGTCAAGGAGGGCGTGGCCGATCCCGTTCCGCTGGCCTCGATGCCCGGTGTCGTCCAGCACACCCGTTCCTCGCTGCGGGAGGCGGCCGTCGAGGCCGTCGAGGCCGGCGTGGGCGGGCTCATCCTGTTCGGTGTGCCCGCGGAGAAGGATGCCCGCGGCTCGGCCGCCGACGACTCGGACGGCATCGTCCAGCTCGCGCTCGCCGATCTCGTCGCCGAGGTCGGTGGCGACGTCGTCCTGATGACGGACCTGTGCCTGGACGAGTACACCGACCACGGGCACTGCGGTCTGCTCACCGACTCCGGGGAGGTCGACAACGACGCCACCCTGGCGCGCTACGGCGCGATCGCCGTGGCGCAGGCCCGTGCGGGTGCCGAGGTCGTCGCGCCGAGCGGGATGATGGACGGCCAGGTCGGCGCGATCCGGGCCGCGCTGGACGCGGAGGGCTTCATCGACCTGCCGATCCTCGCCTACTCGGTGAAGTATGCCTCGGCGTTCTACGGGCCGTTTCGCGAGGCTGCCGAGTGCGCCCCGCAGTTCGGGGATCGGACCGGTTACCAGCAGGATCCGGTCCGCTCGGCCGAGGAGGCCCGGCGCGAGGTCGCGCTCGACCTTGCCGAGGGCGCGGACGCGGTGATGGTGAAACCGGCGCTGGCCTACCTGGACGTGCTGCGGGCGGTGGCCGACACAGTGGACGTACCGGTGGCGGCCTACCAGGTGTCGGGCGAGTACGCGATGGTGGAGGCTGCCGCGGCGGCCGGGTGGATTGACCGGGACCGGGCGATCGACGAGACGCTGACCGCGATCTCCCGGGCCGGGGCGGACATCATCTTGACTTACTGGGCCACCGAGGTCGCCCGCCGCCTGGCCGCCTCCCGCTGACCGTCCCTCGCGGCGGCGGTTCCTCAACGTCGACGGTTCGCCACGGTGGTGCCGGGAGTCCGGCGTTCGTGGAAAGCGTCCGTTAGGTTGCTCAGGGTGGGGGCTGCGCGTCGTGGCCTTCCCGTGTCGGCGTGGGCGGGATCTCTCCCGTGATGATCGACCATTGGTTCGGAAGGTACCCCCACCGGGTACCGGTACACTATACGGGGGGAGGGTATGTTCGGAGGGTCGGAGGTGGCCGGTGGGATGGGCAGATCCATCGGGACCGGGGCGGCTTACACGAGGAGACGAGAACGGCCATGACGACCGCCTACACGGTGGCCGGGATGACCTGCCAGCACTGCGTCCGATCCGTGACCGAGGAGCTCGCGCGGCTGCCGACCGTGTCGGACGTCGCCGTGGATCTGGCCGAGGGCCGGGTCACTCTCGTCAGCGACGGCGTCGTCGAGGACGGCGCCGTCCGGGAGGCCGTTGCGGAGGCCGGATACGAGCTTGTCGGGCGGGCGTAGCGCTTCGGTGGTGCCAACGGTGCCGGTGGCCGGCGGGTGTGTCCGGTCCCACGGTCCGCGACCGGCAGTACCTTCCAGCCCGCTGTAAGGAATCCGCTGTAAGGAATCCGCTGTAAGGAATCCGCTGTAAGGAATCCGCCGGAAGGGGAGATCTGATGACCACTCTCGACGTTGGAACGGGTCACCCCGCGCGGATCGAGCTCGCGATCGGCGGGATGACCTGCTCGTCGTGCGCCGCGCGGGTGGAACGCAAACTCAACAGGATGGACGGCGTCACCGCTTCGGTGAACTACGCCACCAAGAAGGCCACCGTCACCCTCGCGGATACCGAAGCCCCCGCGGTCTGTCTCGATGATCTGATCCGCACGGTACAGGCCGCGGGATACTCCGCGACCCCGGTCCGGGGTGGGCCGGGTGCGGCCGGCACTGACACCGCGGCCGAGTATGCGACTGGTGCGGCGGAGGCCGAGGACGGCGGCGGCACGCAGGACGACGCGCCCGGCGCGGCGCTGCGGGCGCTACGCGTCCGGCTGGCTGTCTCGGCGACGCTCGCCGTGCCGGTGATCGCACTGGCCATGGTGCCCGCCTGGCAGTTCGACTACTGGCAGTGGGTCTCGCTGGCCTTGGCGACGCCGGTCGTGCTCTGGGGAGGCTGGCCGTTCCACCGGGCCGCGGGCCGGGGCGCCCGGCATGGGGTCGCGACGATGGACACCCTGGTCTCCCTCGGAACGCTGGCCGCCTTCGTCTGGTCGCTGTACGCCCTGTTCCTGGGCGGAGCGGGCGAACCGGGGATGCGGCACTCGTTCTCGTTCACCGGTGGCTTCCCGGGCCCGGAAGCCTCGGCCGGCGAGATCGGCCACTCGGGGAGTGGCCACGGCACCGGCGGGAGTGCCCACGGCGGCGCGGGCACAGCCCTCTACCTGGAGGTCGCCGCCGGGGTGACGGTGTTCCTGCTCACCGGCCGATTCCTGGAATCACGTGCCCGCCGGCGTTCCGGCGCGGCCCTGCGGGCGCTGCTCCACCTCGGGGCAAAGGACGTCACCGTGCTGCGCGACCGGCCGGCGGACGGTGCGCGGGGGACTGGCCCGCGGCGGGTCGAGGAGCGGATCCCGGTCGAGGCGCTGCGGATCGGGGACGAGTTCGTCGTCCGCCCGGGCGAGAAGATCGCCACCGACGGCGTCGTGCTCGACGGGCTGTCGGCGGTGGACGCGAGCATGGTCACCGGCGAGTCGGTGCCCGTCGAGGTCGCCCCGGGTGACGCGGTCGTCGGGGCGACGGTGAACGCCGGCGGGCGGCTTGTGGTCCGGGCCACCCGGGTCGGCGCCGACACGCAGCTGGCGCGCATCGCCCGGCTCGTGACGGAGGCCCAGAGTGGCAAGACCCGCGTCCAGCGCCTCGCCGACCGGGTCTCGGCGGTGTTCGTTCCGGTGGTGATCGGAATCGCGCTCGTCACCCTCGGGGTCTGGCTGGCTCTCGGGCAGCCGGCGACCGATGCCTTCACCGCGGCCGTCGCCGTGTTGATCATCGCCTGCCCCTGCGCGCTGGGCCTGGCCACGCCGACGGCGCTGCTGGTCGGGACGGGACGCGGTGCGCAGGTGGGCATCCTCATCCGCGGCCCGGAGGTGCTGGAGTCGACGCGGCGGGTCCAGACCGTCCTACTCGACAAAACCGGCACGGTGACCAGCGGGCGGATGCAGGTTGTCGCGGTGCTGCCGGCTCCCGGCGAGGACGCCGCCGAGGTGCTCCGGCTCGCCGCGGCGGTGGAGGAGGCGAGCGAGCACCTCATCGCCCGGGCGATCGCTGACGCGGCTGGGGAGCACGCGGTGGCCGCCGGTGTGCTGCCGCCGGTCGCGGACTTCGCGAACACCGCGGGCCTCGGCGTGCGCGGCACCGTGGAGGGGCATGCGGTGCTCGTCGGGCGGCCCCGGGTGTTCGCGGAACTCCCGGGCGCGCTCGCCGCCGAGCTGGACCGGGAACGGGCCGCCGGGCACACCGCCGTCGTGGTCGGCTGGGACGGCCGTCCCCGCGGACTGATCAGCGTTGCCGACACGGTGAAGCCCACCGCGGCCGCGGCCGTCGCCGATTTGCGTCGGCTCGGGCTGCACCCGGTCCTGCTGACCGGGGACGCCGAGGCGGTCGCCCGGTCCGTCGCCGCCGAGGTCGGCATCGCGGCCGAGGACGTCATCGCCGAGGTCCTGCCCGAGGAGAAGGTCGCGGCGGTCCGTCGCTTGCAGGCGCAGGGCCGGGTCGTGGCCATGGTGGGCGACGGGGTGAACGACGCCGCCGCGCTCGCCCAGGCCGATCTGGGCCTGGCGATGGGCGGCGGCACTGACGCGGCGATCGAGGCGTCGGATCTGACGCTCGTCAACGCGGATCCCTGTCTGGTGGCGGATGCCATCCGACTGTCGCGCGCCACCCTGCGCACGATCAAGGGCAATCTGTTCTGGGCGTTCGCCTACAACGTGGCCGGGCTGCCGCTTGCCGCGACCGGTCTGCTTAACCCAATGATCGCGGGGGCGGCGATGGCGTTCAGCTCCGTCTTTGTCGTCACGAACAGTCTGCGGCTGCGGCGTTTCACCGCACTGCGTCCGGCCTGAGCGGGCCCGGCCGGATCGGTTCCGCGGCGTCGGTCAGGTCGTGGCCGGTTCGGCCGGCGGGGCCTCCAGGCGCGGGAACACCGGGCTGGGATCGGCGGTCCGCGGCCCGCCGTCGCCGCACTGCGCGGCGATGCGCGGTGCCGAATCGGGCAGGAAGGGCGCGAGGTGCTCCGCCAGTTCCCGGCACGTGGCGACCAGTTCGGCGAGGACTGCGTCGAGGGCGTCGCGCGACGCTCCCTCCTTGCGCTCCGCCTTCGCGAGCTCCCAGGGCCGGGCGGCCTCCACGTAGCGGTTACCCTCGTTTCCGATCCTCGTGATGACCTCGGCTGCCCGGCGGAAGTCGAAGGCGGCGAAGGCGTCGTCGATTGTCCGGGGGGCCTCGTCGCGCACCGCCCGCAGCTGGGCGGCCGCGGGATTGTCGGGGGCGGGCGGGGGAATGAGCCCGTCCCGGTACCGCTTCACCATCGACACGGTCCGGTTGACCAGGTTGCCGATGTTGTTGGCGAGGTCCTCGTTCGCGCGGGTCACGAGCCGTTCGGTCGTGTAGTCGGTGTCGCCGGCTCGGGCGACGTCGCGCAGCATCCACCACCGCAGCGCGTCGGTGTTGAAGGCGGCGACGATGTCGGCGGGATCCTCGGCGTTGCCGGCCGACTTGCTGATCTTCATGCCGTCGGCGGTGAGATATTCGTGCACGAAGATGGTGTCGGGCAGGCGCACCCCGGCCGAGAGCAGCATCGCCGGCCAGTAGACGGCGTGAAAGCGGATGATGCCCTTGCCGATGACGTGCACTCGCCTGTCGGCGTCGTTCCACCAGTGCTGGAAGCTGTCGTCGTCGTTGCCGTACCCGGGGGCGGTGATGTAGTTCCCGAGCGCGTCGAACCACACGTAGATGACCTGCTCGGGGTCGCCGGGGACCGGAATACCCCAGCCGCGGGCCCGGCTCATGCTCCGCGACGCGCTGAAGTCCTCCAGGCCGGCCTCGATGAAGGACAGTACCTCCCGCTTGCGGGCGGCGGGCTCGATGCGCAGCCGGTCGGCGGAGATGAGCTCGTGGAGCTGGTCCTGATAGCGGCTCAACCGGAAGAACCAGTTGCTCTCCTCCACCAGGTCGGGAACGGTCCCGTGTTCCGGACAGCGGCCGCCCACCAGCTCGTCGGGCTGGTAGAACAGCTCGCATCCCACGCAGTACAGACCGGCGTAGGTCTTGCGGTAGAAGTCTCCGCGGTCGGCGCAGGCCGACCACAGCTTCTCGACTCCCGGCCGATGGCGGGGGTCCGTGCTCGTCTTGATGAAATCGTCGAACGAGAGGCCCAACGGACCGCGAAGGCCCACGAACCCGGTGGCGACCCGCTCGACGTACTCGGCGGGTGTGATCCCCTCGGCCTCGGCCGCCTGGACGTTCTTCAGGGCGTTGTCGTCGGTGCCGGTCTGGAACCGGACCTCGTGGCCGCGCTGACGAAGATGACGTGCGTACGCATCGGTCTCGATCAGTTCGAGAGCGTGACCTACGTGCGGCTTGCCGTTGACGTACGGAATCGCCGTCGTCACGAAGTAGCGGCCCATCTGGTGTGAGTCCTTCCGCCCCGGTAGCAGCCTCACCGACGAGGCTCCGTCAGGGCCTCATCGGTCAGTCTGTCAAGACGCGCGGAAGAGGCCGGACGGCATGTGCATCATCATCCGGCTGGCCGGCGTCTCGGCCGTGGCATGTGTCCTCGACACAGGGTGAATCCTACGCGACTTCGCACCCGGTAGCCCCCGGGGAGCGAGGTGGGAGTAGCGGATACCGGAGTACAGATCTTCTGCCGGCGCCGGCCCGTCCCGACCTGCTCGCCGCGCCGACCGCCGCGCCGGGAACGTTGGCGGCGAGATCATCCGCGGGATGCGGCACCACCGTCGGCGGGGTGGTCGCCGCGGCGACCGTGCGAAGCCCGCTGCCCGGGCCGCGCTCCGTTCGGCGGACACCGCGGCCAGGCTCTCGGGTCCTCAGGCAGCCTGACGAGACCCAATACCATCCTGCCGTGAGTGCCGAACGCGGCGGGGCCGCCGGTCCGGCGGCGTGGCATGTTACCGCTTCCGGGTAATGCCGCCGTACATGTGCACGTGAGCATCGTCCACGGCGGCGAGCTCGTCAGGGTGCCAGTGGTTGACAAGCACCACGCTGGGGTCGAGTATTTCCAGCCCATCGAAGAACTGCTCGACTCAGGCCCTGTCTCGGGCGACGAGCGGAATACCACTGGCGTTGTATGCGGCCACCCCGACACGAACCTCCTCGGGCGCACTGTCAGCCGTGCAGGTGGACAGCGCCAGGATGCTGCCTGTCGGAAGCGGACGCATGAGCCGGCCGACGAGGTCTTTGACGACGGCGTCGTCGGCGATGAAATGTATGACCGCGACAGGCTGGGCCAGGTCGAGCGTTTCCCGCAGCTGCTCAGACGCCAGGGTCTTCTCCGGGGCGTAGAAGTCAGCGTCGAGATACGCGGTCCGACCCTCGGGGCGCTGGTGAGTAGGGCCCGGGCGTGCACCAGCACGATCGGTACCACCCCCGGGTTGCACACGTAGACAAGGGGGCTGTGAGCGGCGCGACGCGAGCAACTGCCGGCTGATCTTCCTGGAGTCGGGGCCGGCGATACCCGGATTAACTGGTTTGACGCCGCCGGGCGGGCGGGCTAGTTTGGCGGCAGTTCGTCGGGGAGCGGCCCGACGCCTTGCGTGGAGGAAGCCATGGTTGCCCCGGGTCTTGTCCCGGGCCACCGGACACCGCCGGCCTGGATGGCGTGGTGGTGATCGAGGTCGACTGCTGACCAGCGTCGGACCTCGGTGTGCCTGGTGACATCAATTTTTCGTGTTGATGTACTCCATGAGGAGCTTCTGGCGTTGTCAAATGATATCTCGTCTGCGTGGTACGCGGACTTCTTTACCGAACTTCCGAACGAGTTCTGGCGGCGGGCGGCGTCGCCCGAAATGACCGCGGCTGACGTCGAGTTCATCGAGGCCGCGCTCGGTCTGCCGCCGGTGGCCCGGATCCTAGACGTTCCCTGCGGCAGCGGTCGGCACAGTATCGCTCTCGCTGGGCGCGGCCATCGGGTGACCGGCGTCGACCTCTCAGCCGAGGCCATTGACCATGCCCGCCGGGCGGCAGAGCAGGCCGGTCTACACGTCGAGTTCGTGCTCGCGGACATGCGGGCGATCCCGGTGGATCGCTCGTTCGATGCGGCCGCCTGCCTGGGCAACAGCTTCGGCTATCTGGACCTGGCCGGCACCCGGGAGTTCATCGCGAGCCTGGCTAGGGCGATCCGTCCTGGCGGCAGCCTGGTCGTCGACTTCGGGGCGACGGCCGAGAGTATTCTGCCCACCTACACCGGTGAGCCGAGTAGCATGGTGACCGGAGATATCACTGTCGAGACAAACCTGGAGTACGACCCGTTGGCAAGCCGGCTGATCAGTCGGTACGCATTCAAACGTGGCACCGAGGAACTCCATGCGGCCGCGATTCACCACATCTACACCAGTGGTCAACTGGGTGAACTGCTCACAGACGGCGGATTCACCGCCATCAGGCGGTACGCCGGGCCGGAGGGCACGCCCTACGAGCTAGGCGCCAGACCGGCTCATCCCAATGCCATTTCCGCTAAGTTGATCAAGCTGCGGTCTGGGGTTTCATGGGGTTGGCGAGCCTGATCG
>NZ_CDWTMO010000098.1:0-16047 GCF_977946435.1 Frankia sp. CgKIO3
GGACCCTGATGATCCGGGTACTGGCTGCGATCCCACCCGGCCGCTGGACCAGTTACTCCGACGTCGCGGAGGTGATCGGGTCCCACGCCGTCGCGGTAGGAGCCAAGCTGGCCAGTGCCCGGATCTCCAACGCCCACCGCGTCCTGCTCCTGAACGGTTCCATCTCCCCGGACTTCCGCTGGCCCGATCCGGAACGCACCGACGATCCACGGGAGATCCTGGCCGCCGAGGGTGTCATTCTCAGCAGGTCGGGCCGGGCACTGGCCCGCCAACGCATGACCGCCGCCGAACTCGCCGCCGCCGCCGAACTCGAAGCCCCGGAAGAGAGCCAGGGAGCCGCCGCCGGAACCAAGGAACGTCTGTTGGCCGCCCCGGCCGCCCGGTCCGCCGTGGGGCTCGCGGTCAGCCTGTGGCCATCAGAGCGGCGTGCGGCGGCGCCCACGGACGATGCGAACTCCGGCCTCTCCTACCAGGACCGGGTCCGGGGCTGCCTGCTGGGCGGGGCGTTGGGAGACGCGCTCGGTGCGGCAATCGAATTCCAGTCGCTTGACGAGATCCGACGGGAGTACGGGACGGCGGGGGTCATCGGCCTCACGGCCGCCTACGGGGTACACGCTCCGTTTACAGATGACACCCAGATGACGCTGTTTACCGTGGAGGGTCTGATCCGGGCCTCGGTCCGCAGCCGCTCCCGGGGCATCGCCGATCCGCCCGCGGTGCTGTGGCGCGCCTACCAGCGTTGGCTCACGACGCAGCGGCGGACCGGTCCGGCCGCCGGGGAGATGGACGGCTGGTTGGCGGCGCAGCAGCTGATGTATGCCCGGCGCGCTCCGGGAAACGCCTGCCTGTCCGGGCTGGGGCGCCCCGAGACGGGCACGCTCGCGCGGCCGGCGAACCCCGACAGCAAGGGGTGCGGGGCGGTGATGCGCTCGGCCCCGTTCGGGCTGCTCCGGCGGGGCCCGGAAACCTCCTTTGACCATGCGGTCGAATGCGCCGTGTTCACCCACGGTCATCCCTCCGGGTACCTCGCCGCAGGCGCGTTCGCGTGGATCGTCGCCGCGATGGTGGACGGCGCGAGCATCACCCAGGCCACCGCATCGGCCCTCGGCCGCCTGTCGGCCGAACGCGACGGCAAGGAAGTGGCCAGAGCTCTGCGGGCGGCTCTCGGAACGGCAGCGGACGGTGCGCCCACAGCGGAACGCGTGGAATCGCTGGGCGCCGGCTGGGTCGCCGAGGAGGCGCTGGCGATCGCGGTGTACTGCGCGGTGGCGGCGCCCGACGATCCGCAGACGGCGCTGCTCGCGGCGGTCAACCACTCCGGCGACAGCGACTCGACCGGCGCGATCTGCGGGAACCTCGTTGGCGCCGCCCTGGGTGAGCCGGCACTGCCGGCAGCCTGGCTGAAGGAGCTGGCGGGCTATGAGCTGGTCGGGCAGGTCGCGGACGATCTGGTAACCGAGATCGAGAACACCGCGACCGTCTCCGACGCCTCCGGCGCGGCCACCCCGGCCTGGTCCACCCGCTACCCCGGGAGCTGAGCTCACGCACATCAGATCTCCCATCGGTTCGAGCCGTGCCGGCGCTCCGTGGTGCTTCCGGCTCACCTGCTCGGGGGGACGTTAACCCGACCGTCCCCCTGCCGAAGGTCCCTTTCGGCCACCCGGGACGGCGAGGTGAACTGGGCGGCGAGGTGAGTTACATGAAGGTGCGGACAACAACGGGCCGGCGATGGATCGGGGCGGTGGCGCTGCTGGCGGGCGCGCTGCTCGTGCTGCTGGGATGTGGCGGCGGTACCGGTGGCGGCGGCTCCACCGACATCACCACGTCGAAGCCATCGGTGTCCGGCACCTCGCCGGCGCCTTCTCCGTCCGTGTCCTCCCGCTCGCCGGGTGGACCGGTGGTGACGTCGCCTTCCACAACCGCGACGCCGCGGGAGCCGGTCTGGTCGAGCGAACCGCGCCGCGTCGAGCATCCGCTGTACGGTAACGCGACGGTCGTCGCAGTGCGCAGCGCGCACAACGTCGCCGGCGGGATGGCTTTCGATCGGCTGACGATCGAGCTCCAAGGGCAGATCCCTGGCTACGAGGTGCGTTACGTGGCCGAGGTGCTGTCGCCAGGCGAGGGCGTTGCGGTCCCGCTCCGGGGGCAGGCGTTCCTGGAGGTGGTGTTGTTCCCGGCCGTGGCCCACGATGAGACCGGCAGGTCGACGCTGCGCACACCGCAGGCCGGCGGCGGGTTTCCCGCGCTTGTCCAGTATCGGATGACCGGCGACTACGAGGGATATGTCCATTTCGGCCTGGGGGTCGACGATCGGGTCGGCTTCCGGGTGCTCGAACTGTCGAACCCGTCGCGTGTGGTGATCGACCTCGCCGCCTGAGGTCTGCCGGTGAGGTCTGCCGGCCGGCCTCGGCCCGTGACCTGTCGCGCTTCCCTGGCGCGGGCAGTTCCCTCTTTGCCGTCGCCGGTCATCGAGCCACACCGCGCCGCACCCCGAAAACCCAGCACAACATCATGATCAACTTAGGCTGCCCGGCACTGGCCCGGGAACGGCCCGTTCGGCATCGGGGGTCAGGACCTTCCGCACCCGCTGTCAGGACTGGCGCGATATGGGGTGCTTGGCCTCGGCAGAGAAACATACGTGCCGGTCGGGGCACGTCGGAAGGCGTGCCCGCCCTGTGGAGACCGGGAGGCTGTCGTGACGTACGTCCCACCTGGAAAACCAGGCAGTATCGTCCATGTTACGGACCGGTACGAGAACTTCATCGGCGGAAAGTGGCTGCCGCCGCGGGCCGGTAAATATTCGACCAACCTTAGCCCGACCACGGCGCAGCCGATCTGTGAAATACCGCGGTCGGCGGCGGAAGATGTCGAGGACGCCCTGGACGCGGCGCACGCCGCCGCCGGCTCCTGGGCCGCCGCGTCCCCGGCGGAGCGGGCCGAGGTGCTGACCGCGGTGGCGGATGCGATCGACGCCAACCGGGAGATGCTCGCGGTCACGGAGAGCTGGGAGAACGGCAAGCCGGTGCGGGAGACGCTGGCTGCCGACATCCCGCTGGCCGCCGACCACTTCCGGTACTTCGCCGCGGCGGCGCGCACCCTGGAGGGGTCGATCTCCGAGATCGACGGCAAGACCTACGCCTATCACTTCCACGAGCCGCTCGGGGTGGTCGGGCAGATCATCCCCTTCAACTTCCCGCTGCTGATGGCGGCGTGGAAGCTGGCGCCCGCGCTGGCCGCGGGTAACTGCTCGGTGATCAAGCCGGCGTCACCGACGCCGTGGTCGATCCTCAAGCTCGCCGAGGTGATTCAGGACGTCATCCCGCCCGGCATCGTCAACATCGTCAACGGGCCCGGCGCCGAGGTCGGCAGGGCCCTGGCCACCAGCCCGAAGATCGCGAAGATCGGCTTCACCGGTGAGACCACGACCGGCCGGCTGATGATGCAGTACGCGGCGCAGAACATCATCCCGGTCACCCTGGAGCTGGGCGGGAAGTCCCCGAACATCTTCTTCGAGGACGTCCTGGCCGCCGACGACGCCTATCTGAACAAGGCGGTCGAGGGGCTGGTGCTGTATGCGTTCAACAAGGGCGAGGTGTGCACCTGCCCGTCCCGGGCGCTGATCCAGGAGTCGATCTACGACGAGTTCATGGCGCAGGCGCTGGAACGGGTCGGCCTGATCCAGCAGGGCAACCCGTTGGACCCGGCGACGATGCTGGGCCCGCAGGTCTCCGCGCAGCAGCTGTCAAAGATCGGCTCCTACGTGGACATCGGCCTGGCTGAGGGCGCCGACCTGCTGGCCGGTGGGCGCCGGACGCAGCTGGCCGGAGAGTTCGCGAACGGCTACTTCTTCGAGCCGACGCTGCTGAAGGGCCACAACAAGATGCGGGTCTTCCAGGAGGAGATCTTCGGCCCGGTGCTGGCTGTCACCACCTTCAAGGACGAGGCCGAGGCGTTGGCCATCGCCAACGACACGCCTTACGGGCTCGGTGCCGGCGTGTGGACGCGGGACGGTGCCCGCCAGTTCCGGATGGGCCGGGGCATCAAGGCCGGCCGGGTCTGGGTCAACTGCTACCACCAGTATCCGGCGGGCGCGGCGTTCGGCGGATACAAGGTGTCCGGCATCGGCCGCGAAAACCACCGGATGATGCTGGAGCACTACAGCCAGACCAAGAACATGCTGGTCAGCTACGACGAGAACGCGCTCGGCCTATTCTAGGGTCTCGGATTCCAGGGTTTCAGATTCCAGGGTTTCGGAGTCCATTGGCATTTCCCACCGATAATTCCCCTGACTGGAGGATGTTATGAAGGCAGCAGTTGTCACCGATTTCCGGGCACCGTTGCGTATCGAGGACCGGGACGTCCCGGTGCCGGGGCCGGGGCAGATCCTGGTGCGGATGGAGGCCAGCGGCCTGTGCCACACCGACATCCACGCGGCGCGCGGTGACTGGCCGGTGAAGCCGACTCCCCCGTTCGTCCCGGGTCACGAGGGCGTCGGCGTGGTCGAGGCGGTGGGCGCCGGGGTGACCGGGCGCGCAACCGGCGACCGGGTCGCGATCCCGTGGCTCGGTCATGCCTGCGGGCGCTGCCGCTACTGCGTCGGCGGCTGGGAGACGCTGTGCGAGAGCCAGCGCAACAGCGGCTACTCGATCGACGGTGCGTTCGCCGAGTACGCGGTGGCCGACGCGGACTACGCGGTGCCGGTGCCCGGTGATGTGCCGTCGTTCGACGCCGCGCCGCTGACCTGCGCCGGCGTGACCACCTACAAGGCCGTCAAGATAGCCGGGGTGACCCCGGCCGAGACGGTGGCCGTGTTCGGCATCGGCGGGCTGGGCCACCTGGCGTTGCAGTACGCCCGCATCGCGGGTGGTTTCACCGTCGGGGTCGACGTCACCGAGGCCAAGCTGGAGCTGGCCACCGAACTGGGCGCCGACCACGTGGTGAACGCGCGGACCGCCGACCCGGTCGAGGCCATCCAGCGGCTGGGCGGCGCCGACGTGGCGGTCGCGCTCGCCGCGTCGCCCCGTTCGTTCGAGCAGGCGTTCGCATCGCTGCGGCGCGGCGGCCGGCTGGTCTGCGTGGCCCTGCCGGCGGATGGCACGATGTCCATCCCGATCTTCGACACGGTCCTGAAGGGGATCACGGTCAAGGGATCGATCGTCGGCACCCGCAACGATCTGGCCGAGGTGTTCCGGCTGCACGCGGCCGGCCGGACCAGGGTGATCGCTTCCGGCCGGAAGTTGGACGACGTCAACGCCTGCATGGACGAGGTCCTGGACAGCAGGGTCCCGGCCCGGCTGGTGTTCGAGTTCTGATCTGGCCCGTTCCGACCCGGCCCGCACGGCCATCGGTCCTCATCCCCGCCCCAACGGGGAAGAGAACACGAGGAGAATCCCGAAAGGGGGAAAGACCATGAGTCCGCTTACTGTGGGCGTGGCCATGGAGACCGCGCCCGGCGAGCGTCGGGTGGCCATGGTTCCGGAAGTCGTGGGCCGATTGGTCGGCTCCGGTCTCGACGTGCTCGTCGAGACCGGAGCCGGACGTGGCGCGTGGTTTCCCGACGGCGCCTATGCCGAGGCCGGCGCCACCGTCGTCGCGCGGCGCGACCTGTTCGCGCGGGCAGACGTGGTGGTGTCGGTCAGCCTCCCGGACCCGCAGACGCGCGCGTTGCTGCGCGGCGGGCAGACCCTGGTAGGGCTGCTGGTGCCGTTGCTGCAGCCGCAGGTGATGGCGCAGCTGGCCGGGGCGGGGGTGACCACGGTGAGCCTCGACGGGCTGCCGCGGACGCTGAGCCGGGCCCAGTCCATGGACGCGCTGACCTCTCAGGCGAATGTGGCCGGGTACAAGGCGGTGCTGGTCGCCGCCGACGCCTACCCGCGTTATTTCCCGCTGCTGATGACGGCGGCCGGTACGGCCCGGCCCGCCGAGGTGCTGGTGCTCGGCGCGGGCGTGGCCGGGCTGGCCGCGATCGGCACGGCCCACCGGCTCGGCGCGGTCGTCCGCGGTTATGACATCCGCCCGGAGGCGCGGGGCGAGGTGACCTCGCTCGGTGCGAGTTTCCTCGACCTGGGTGGGCCCGACCTGGGTGAGCCCGATCTGGGCGGGGTGGCCGGCGGAGCGAGTCAGGGTGGCTATGCCCGGGCGCTGACCGCCGAGGAACTGGCGGGCCAGCAGGAAGCGCTGGCTGCCGCCGTCGCCCGCCACGACGTCGTCATCACCACCGCTCAGGTTCCCGGCCGCCGGCCACCGCTGCTCGTGACGGAGGAGGCGGTCAAAACGATGCGGCCCGGGTCGGTCGTCGTGGATCTCGCCGCGAGCCCCCTCGGGGGCAATGTGGAGATCTCCGTGCCGGATGAGACGGTGGTCACCGCGGGTGGCGTCACCGTGATCGGCGCCGGCAACCTGCCGGCCCTGATGCCGGCCGCGGCGTCGGCCGCCTATGCCCGCAACGTTGCCGCGTTGCTGGGCCATCTGGTCCACGACGGCGCGCTCACCATCGACACCGCCGACGAGATTCAGGCCGGGGTCGTCATCACCCACGCCGGCCGGGTCGTCCACCCCGCCACCGCCGCCCTGCTGGCCGGCGGCTCCGCGGAAAGCCAGTCTGGAGCGTGAGGACATGACCGAGACGTTGGTCACCAACCTGACCGTCCTCGTCCTGAGCCTGCTGGTCGGGTTCGAGGTCATCAGCAAGGTGCCGTCCACCTTGCATACACCGTTGATGTCCGGCGCGAACGCGATCCACGGCATCGTCGTCGTCGGCGCGATGCTGGTCACCGCGACGGCGCACACCCCGCTGGGCTACGTCCTGGTGTTCTTCGCCGCCGCGTTCGCCGCGATGAACGTGGTGGGCGGCTACGTGGTGACGGACCGGATGCTGGAGATGTTCCACCGGCGCCCGGCCGCGGAGCGAAGCCGGCTCGCGGAGCGGAACCAGCCGGCAAGGGGGAACCAGCCGGCAGGGGGGAGTGAGCGGTCATGAGCGGCTCGGACACGGCGATCCGCCTGCTGTTCCTGGCCGCGGCGAGCTGCTTCGTCCTCGGCCTGCACCTGATGAACTCGCCCGCGACTGCCCGCCGGGGCAACCAGCTGTCCGCGGCCGGGATGGTGGCGGCCGTCGGGAGCGCCGTCGGGCTGCTGGCCCGGGACGGCGTCATCACCGCTACCGGCCTCATCGTCCTGATCATCGGTGTGCTCCTGGGATCCGGCGCCGGCCTGTACGCGGCGCGGACCGTGCGGATGACCGCGATGCCGCAGCTGGTCAGCGTGTTCAACGCGGTCGGCGGCGGCGCGGCGGCGCTCGTCGCGTTCGCCGAGGTGGTGCGGTTGGGCGGCGCGGCCGGGCTGGCCGGGGCCTCCGGTCAGACCACCGTGACCGTCGGCCTCGACGCCGTCATCGGCGCGGTGACCTTCTCCGGCTCGCTGGTGGCCGCCGGCAAGCTGCAGGGCCTGATCAGTGGCGCGCCGGTGCTGTTCCGCGGCGCCCGACTGCTGAACGCCGCGCTGGCCGCGGTCGCCGTGACCGGCGTGGCGGCGATCGTCACTGGTCACGGTGGGACGATCGCGCTGTCGATCGTCGCGGCCGCCGCGCTGGGCTTAGGCGTGACGATGGTGCTGCCGATCGGCGGCGCGGACATGCCGGTGGTGATCTCGTTGCTGAACGCGTTCACCGGGACGGCCGTGGCGATGGCCGGTTTCGTGCTCGACAGCACCGTTCTCGTTATCGCGGGCGCGCTGGTGGGGGCGTCCGGCACCATCCTCACCGTGCTGATGGCCGAGGCGATGAACCGGTCGATCCCGGCCATCATCGTCGGTGGTTTCGGCACCGCGGACTCGACCGGAAATGCCGGCGCGGCGGCCGCGGCCCCCGTGCGGTCGGTCGCGGCGGACGACGCGGCCCTGCAGCTGGCGTACGCGTCGAAGGTCATTATCGTGCCCGGCTACGGGCTTGCGGCGGCGCGGGCCCAGCATGAAGTCGTCGAGCTCGCCGACCTGCTCACGCAGCACGGGGTGGACGTCTGCTACGCGATCCACCCGGTCGCCGGCAGAATGCCGGGCCACATGAACGTGCTGCTGGCCGAGGCGCACGTTCCCTATCCGCAGATGAAGGAACTGGCCGAGGTCAACCCCGAGTTCGCGCAGGCCGATGTCGCCCTGGTCGTCGGCGCCAACGACGTGACCAACCCGGCGGCCCGCCGTCCCGGCAACGCGATCTCCGGTATACCGATCCTCGACGTCGACCAGGCGAAGAGCGTCATCGTCATCAAACGCTCCATGGGCCACGGCTACGCCGGCATCGACAACGAGCTGTACACCGACCCGAAGACCGGAATGCTCTTCAACGACGCGAAAGCCGGCCTGAGCGCGCTCACCGCCGCCATGAAGACACTCGTGCACTGACCTCCCCGGCGGTCCGTCCTCCCCGGCGGTCCGATGATGCTGCTCGGTCTCTTCACCAGGCCGTACCCTGAGCGATCCTGGCTGCACGTGGGGGCCTGCCCGACGCGACGGAAGGTGTAAGCGGCGCTGACGCTCGCAGGATCGGGACCACCTATCGGGTCCTGGACACCCACCCGGATAAGCGCCGGGCCGGCACTACGCTCCGGTCGGCGGTGGGGATTCCTGGAAGGGCCGCTTCGGAGCAACCGGCGGAGAAACCCGGGGCGAACCGGCGGGGGGACGAGGAGTGGCGAGCGTGGGAACGGCGCAGGGTGCGGGAACGGCGCCGGATGAGGCACCGATGACCGCGAAGACGATTCCGATCCGGTTCGCCGACGGCGCCGGGGTGGTCGACGTCGCCGAGTCGTTGTCCACCCTGAAGGGGGACGGCCGGTGCCTCTGGCTCGCCGGTGACGAGACGGTCACGATCGAACGGACGACCCTGTCGCCGGCCGGCGACGGCTTCGCCGATCACGTCAGCTTCTCCGTCGCGGACCTCCTTCCCCTGCCGGAGGAGCCCGCGGACGACGGCACCCAGCTCGAGATCGACCTCGAGGGCATGGACCGGCATGGCGACTATCTGTGGTTCGTCGGGTCGCACAGCCTGGCCCGCAAGCGGGTCCGGCCCCAGCACGCGACCGAGCAGGCCCTGGCCCGGCTGGCGAAGGTGAGCAGCAACGCCAACCGCTACCTGCTCGGGCGCATCCCGGTGGTGCGGGTCGGCGGCCTGCCGACCCTGGTCGCGAGCGCACCCGACTCGGCCTCGCCCGGCGGCGGCAGGCTGACCGCGGCGGCGCTCGGACTGTCCAAGCCCACCCGGTTGACGAAGGCGCTCAAGGACGACGACCATCTCGGCCGCTTCCTCAAGATCCCGAGCAAGGACAACGGGCTGGACGTCGAGGGCCTGGCCGTCGTCGGTGAACGGATCTACCTGGGGCTGCGGGGGCCGGTGCTGCGGGGCTGGGCCGTGGTCCTGGAACTGCGTCTCACCGAGGGAGACGGCCAGGACCTCCTCCTCGCGCCGATCGACGGGGACGGCCGGTATCGCAAGCACTTCCTCGACCTCGACGGGCTGGGGGTGCGCGACCTCCTCGCCTCCGGCGATGACCTCCTGCTCCTCGCCGGCCCGACGATGGACCTCGACGGCCCGGTGCGGATCTACCGCTGGCGCGGGGCCGCGCAGGCCCCCACGAGCGTCGTGGTCACCGACGAGGCGATCG
This sequence comes from Frankia sp. CgKIO3, assembly GCF_977946435.1. NCBI lineage: Bacteria > Bacillati > Actinomycetota > Actinomycetes > Frankiales > Frankiaceae > Frankia > Frankia sp. CgKIO3. The sequence continues at coordinate 9,657 of NZ_CDWTMO010000098.1, forward strand.
AGCGCATCCTGGACCTGCCCGTCGGCGAGGGCGACGACCATCCGGAGGGGATCGCCCTGATGCCCGGCGACCCGTCATCGCTCCTTGTCGTCCACGACAGCCCGGCCGCACGCCGGCGCCCGCACCGTCACGAGATCCTCGCCGACGTCGTCCCGCTGCCGCCGGGCTGAACGTCACGCACCCGCGGTGGGACCTTGCGTGACGGAAACGGGGGACGGATCGGAGACCGGACGGGAAAACCTCTGGACGGTCGGGCGATCCGCCGGAGAATAGCCGCGGAGGATATGCCCACGGGATGACGTTCCGTCCTGCTCATCGCTGCCGCTCGCCGCCGCCGCTCGCCGCCGCTCAAGGGACGCACGTGTACGACGAGGTCGACCTGGACGCCATCACCACCAACGCGGATTTCGGCCGTGCACTGACCATCGTGCGCGAGCGCGCGGGGTTGAGCGTGCGGGAGGTGGCGCGCGCCGTCAACGTGCCGGCCAGCACGGTCGGCGGTTACTTCGGTGGCTCCCATCTCCCCGGCCTCAGGTCGGCGAACCTCGTCGAGAACATGCTGCGGGCCTGCCGGGTGGACGACCCCGACGAGATCCGCCACTGGGTCGAGACGTGGCGTCGGGTCCGGCGCGGAACTCACGGTCGCGGAGCTCACGGTCACGGGGACCATGGCGGCGACCGGATCGGCACCGGACAGGACCCGTCGACGGCGGTCACGATCAGGCCGCCGGTCCAGCGGCTCACCCACCTGCCCGCGATCCGCGGTCGCGACGGCCTGCTCGATCTGCTGGCCGGGCAGCTCCCCACCGGACGCAGGCGCGCGGTCGCCGGATCCGACGTCGGTAACGGGCCCGTCCTCCCCCGGCCTGACGTCCTTCGACCGGACGTCCCCGAACCGGATATCCCTGGCTCGGACATCCCTGGACCAAAGGGCGCTCGGCCCGACGCCGACGGGGCACGGGTCCACGTGCTGCACGGGCTCGGCGGCGTGGGCAATAGCACGGTCGCCCTCGCGCTCACCCGCACCGCGCTCGAACGACGGGTGCGGACCTGGTGGATCAGCGCCACGGGGCCCGGCGCGGTGCGCGCCGGCATGACCGCGCTGGCCGTGGAGCTCGGCGCGACCCGCCACCAGCTGTGCACGGGCAGCCTGTCCGACCTGGTCTGGCGGCTGCTGGCGGACAGCGGACGGCCGTGGCTGCTGATCCTCGACAACGCCGACGATCCGGCCGGCGACCTGGCCCCACCCGGCGGCGACGTGCTCGACGGCACCGGATGGCTGCGGCCGGTCACCCACCCCCACGGAATGGTCGTGGTGACGACGCGCAGCCGGCTGGACTGGGAGGGCCCGTCGCCCGTCGGCGGGACCGCCCGGTCCTGGCTGCGCCTGCACCCGCTCGGCCCCCTGAACGCGGCGGACGCCGGGCTGGCGCTGCGCGACCTGACCGGGGCCGAGCCGGGTCCGCTCGCCACGGCCGAGAGCCTCGGCCGCCGGCTCGGCGGGCTGCCCCTGGCACTCGCCCTGGCGGGCCAGTACCTCGCCGAGGCGCGGCGAATGCCGGCCGGACTCGGTGGACCGGCGGTCCCGCGGACCTACGCCGACTATGAACACGCGCTCCAGACGGGCGGGCACCAGGCCCTGCTGCGCGGCTTCGGCGGTCCCGGCGGCGCTGGTCGTCGCCGGGAACGCGAGCTCATCGGGCCGACCTGGGAACTGTCGCTGGATCTCCTCGCCGCGCGGGGCCTGGAGCAGGCCCGGGCGCGGCTGACCCTGCTCGCCTGTTTCGGCGGGGACCCGATCCCGTTCGGCCTGCTCCTGTCCGCGGCCGTCCTCGCCGCGTCGCCGCTGTTCCCCGGCCTGCGGGCGACCGAGCTGTGGGAGCTGATCCGCGCCCTGGCCGGCCAGGGGCTGATCGAACACACGACTCCCGGCGACCCCGCCACCGCCCGGTCCGCGGCTTCCCGCCCGGATCCCCGGGTCGCGCACCAGCTGGTCCTCCACCCCCTGGTGCGCGACAGCTTCGGCCAGGCCGCGCACACCTCCGGCCGCATCGCCGACTACCTCGACGCGCTCACCGCCCTGCTCACGCGGGCGACCCGCGCGCTCGATCCGCGGGATCCGGCGACGTGGGACCGGTGGGCGATGCTCGCCGGTCATGCCACGGCCGGGCTGGAGCTGCTCCGCGCCCGGCGGCGGTGGGGCCTCGACGACCTTACCGAGGCACAACTGCCTCCGCAGCTGCTCACCCCGGCGATCCTCGCTGCCCGCTACCTGCGCGCGACCGGCCGGCTCGCCGAGGCGGACGCGGCGTACAGCTCCGTCTGGGAGACCGGCGCCCACCTGTTCGGACCCGATCATGCTGATGTCCTGTCCGTCGCGCACGACCTGCACCGGGTCCGCGCCGCCCAGGGCCGGCGCGAGGACGCCGAGAGCGGCCTTCGCATGGTGCTCGACGACCGGTTGCGCATCCTCGGCCCCGAGCATCCCGACACGCTGACGACCCAGCACTACCTCGGCCGGACGCTGCGCGAATCGGGTCGGCACGGCGAGGCGCTGCGGTGGCTCACCCACACGCTCACCACCCGTGAACGGGTCCTCGGGCCGCGGCACCGGGACACCTTGACGAGCCGGAACAACGTCGGGGACCTGCTGGTCGAGCAGGGGGCGTGGACGGCGGCCGAGGAGCTGCTGCGCTCGGTGCGGGACGATCGGGCCGAGGTGCTCGGCCCGGAGCATCCCGCCACGCTGGTGACCTGTTACCACCTGGCCCGGCTGTACCGCGACCGCGGGGACACCGAGCCCGCGGAGAAGGCGGCGACCGAGCTCACCGAGGCCTGCCTGCGAGTGCTCGGACCGGATCATCCCCGTGCCCTCGCCGCGGTGGGTCTGCTCGCCGAGGCCCAGACCAACCTCGGCCGGCCGGACCAGATGACCCCGCGGGTTCAGGACGCCTACCGGCGCAGCCTGCGCCGATTGGGGCCCACCCACGACATCACGGTGCACCTTCACGATCTCCTCGACCAGTCGAAGCGTGACCCGTCGTCGTGACCCGTCCTCGTGACCCGTCGCCGGGGGGGCGTTTCCCGCCGGTGCACCGCGTCGCAGGGCCGCCGCCCGCGGGCCGAGCCCCACCAGCCAGCCCCCGGCGTCGAGGCCGACGAGACCGGCGAGGGAACCGCCGTACATCGACAGCAGAACACCGGTGACCGCGAGAAGCGCCACGGTCCCGAAACCCGAACCGGGGACGGAAAGCCCGCCGACGACGAACGGAACGGCGGGCGGCACGGCGGAGGCCTGCCGGGAAAGTACCAGGAAAAGGAACTTCCGGATCGCCGTACAAGGCCGTACGGATCGACGGCCGCTGGAGCGGGCCTCCCCCCGATGGCAGGTCCGCTCCGGCGGTGAGCCGAGGGGCCGCGGTTATCAACCAGCCACCACCCGCGGCGGCGGGGGTGCAGACCATGGGCGGGCGACGCCCGCGACCCTTCAGCAGCTCCCAGATAACCGCGTGCCGGACTAACCGGAAAGACCCTGACCGCAAATCCGTACAACGTCGTACGCGGCTTTCACCGGACGCGGCAGCGAGCGCGGGTAGGGATATGGGCCACGCGGACGACGACCGCCCCGGGGCGATCCCAGACCGCGGGATGACAACCGTGCCGTGCCGTGAGGATCACCCGGGAACACCCGGAGGCGGCAGTTTGGGCCATATCGTCGAACGGTATCCTTAGCCGGTCATCAGCCCACCGACACCGAACGCCGGTAATCTGGAACCCGACCGGCGGTCCGGCGCAGCGCGCCCCGACCGGCGGCATCCCGGCGGCATCCCGGCGGCGGCTCACCCGACCGGAACGCGTCTGTCGCCCGCGCCCTGCGTTCCCAGGAGTCATGGTTGTCTTCTGACTGGTTGAACGAGCCGCTCTGGTTGGACGAGCCACTGGTGAACGCCCTCGACGATCCCGCCGTGACCGCGCTGCGGCAATGGTGCTCCCAGACCGAGACCACCTACCGCCTGGTCCGTTGGCTTACCGGCGGCCGGTCGTCGGCGATGGTCGGGGTGGTCCTCGAAGAGCATCCGCGCCATGGTGCGCGCCAGTTCGTGATGAAGCTGGACGTCGCCCCGGCCAGCGACGCGGGGCCCCAACCCGGCGAATTCGCGCGCCACTGGCGGGCGATCGCCGACGCCCCCAGGTTCGCCGAGCGCCACCTCGCCACGCCCGTCCATCAGCCGGTCGCGGTCGGCGATGGACGATGGTTCGTCTTCCAACAGGTCGCGGGTGGCAGCCTTCGGGAGCTGGTCACGCTGCGCGCCCTGCTGGAGGCTGTCGTCCACCCGCGGCGGGCCGGGCGCCAGGGAGACTCCGGCAGCGGTCCGGCCGGTCTGTCAGGACCGGCCGGTCCGGCTGAACCACGCCTGATGTTCGGACGGGCCCTGGCCGACGCCGCGGTCCTCGCCGACGTCTGCGGGGGCTGGTCGGGTCGATCTTCGATGAGTGGGTGGGGCCTGCCCTTCTGCCGTCATTGGACGTGCCGACCATCCTTGCCCGTCAGCTCGCCGAGCGGCTCGCCCCGGACAGCCGCCTGCGGCGCATCGCCGCGGCGTACCCCGGCCCCACCATCGACGCCGAAGGCGAGGACCACCCGCTGCCGAACCCGTTCGCGCTGGTCCTGGACCCATCGCGCACGGACGGTATTCGCATCCCGGCCTTCGTCGGGAAGGCCCACCGCGACCTGCACATCGAGAACATCCTGATCCCGTCCTCACTGCGCAACATCGACACGACGTACCAGCTGATCGACCTGTCGCGGTACGCAGCCGACGCCGTGCTCACCCGGGATCCCGTCCATCTGGTCCTGCACATCCTCGCCCGGACACTGTCGGAGCTGTCCGCGGCGCAACGCACCGCCGTCATCGATCTGCTGCTCGACCCGGAGCAGGACGGAGACCTCGTGCCGCGGTGGCTGTTCCTGCTCATCGACCGGGTCCGATCGGCGGCGGAGGACTGGGCACGCCGGGCCGGTCTGGTCGACCTGTGGCGCGACCAGATCCCGCTGTCCCTGCTGGCCGTCGCCCTGACCTGCCTCGGACGGGCATCCACCCGGCCGGAGGACGAGGGATGGTTCCTGCGGCTCGCGGCGAACAGCGCCGCGGTGTTCCTCGGCCGGCATCACCCCGACGGCCGGCATCCGGACCGGCCGCGCGGGGACTGGCACAACCCGGACGAGCGGCGCCCGGCGGAGACCGCGGCAACCGCGGCCGTCCCCCCTGAGGCGGCAGACCAGAAGCCCGCGGTCGTGCGGCCGTCCACGCCACAATGGCCGGGGCCGTCCGGGCGGTACGACTTCTTCATCTCGTACGCCCAGCCCGACGAGGCCTGGGCCGGCTGGATCGCCTGGCAGCTGGAGGAGGCCGGTTGCCACCTACTGTTCCAGGCGGGTGACGGAACGGACGGGCCGCCAAGGATCACGATACGTGATGGCGCCCGGCACGCCCACCGGACACTCGTTCTGCTCTCCCCCGCCTATCTCTCCTCGGTCCATGAGAAGCGGGAGTGGTGGGAGTGGCGGGCGGCCCTGGACGCGGATGACCCGACCGGGCCCGCGTGCAGACTCGTCACCGTCCTGGTCGAGGCCTGTGCCGTGCCGGCCGCATTCGATCAGGCCTCCTCGGCCCACGTCGACCTGTCCAACCTGGCCGAGGCCGACGCCCGGAAGACGCTCCTGCGGCGGCTGACCGAGCGCTGAGAGAAGGATTGACGTTCCAGGCCCGCATTGACGCCGACGACCGCGGCCCAGGGCGGCCGTCGGCGTCAAATCGTGCTCAACCCTCCACATTTCGCCGAGCCGCCGGGGCGGCTGATGCGGATCCGGGGCCGGCCGGGCCCGCCACGGACATCACCACCAGCAGCTGGTCCAGGGCGACGAGGTCGCCGGGCCGGACGAGTACTTCCTTGACGATCCCGGCGCCCGCCGCCGAGACGGTGTGCTCCATCTTCATGGCCTCGACGACGACCAGCGACTGCCCATCCGCCACGGTCATCCCCGGTTCGACCAACACCGCGGTCACCGTGCCCGGCATGGGGCTACGCGCCTGCCCGCCGAGCACCGGCCCGGCCCCGGTGCCCGCCACCGGGATCACCTCGGCCAGGCCCCACGCCCCACCGTCGCGGCCAAGCCAGAGGATCCCGTCGGCGGGCTCCCACGCGTAGGCCCACCGGGTGGTGACCGCACCGATCGTGACGAGCAGCTCGTCGCCGAGCTGACTGACCGATGCGGCGACCGGCGGCCCGTCGGCGATCCGGATCCGGGCCGCATCGGGGGTGCCGCGCGCCGCGACCCGCAACGTCGACACCGTCCGCACCGCCCGCTCCCCGCCTCCCGGCTCCGCCC
>NZ_CDWTMO010000099.1:0-15984 GCF_977946435.1 Frankia sp. CgKIO3
GGGTTCGGGGGGTGGCCGACGGTGGCGGGCCGGTCCAGATCGGGCAGTGCGGCGGTGGCGCCCGCACTGACACCGGTCCCCGCAGGTCCGGTGGCCGCGGAGGCCGGGACCGCGGCGATGATCGGCGCCACCCCGGCGACGAGTGTCACTCCGAGGCCGATCTCGAGCATCCGCCGCATCGTGCGGGGAACGATCCGGCGGGCCAGCGCCGCGCTGAGCCGGCCGACTCCGCCGGGGACGGCCGACAGCGCGCTGAGCAGAACCCCCAGGCACAGCCAGAGCAGGCACACCCAGGCGACGACCCCGATGATCGTGGCCAGCGCCTGCTCGGGCGCGGCGGCGAACCATTCTGGGGCGGCCTCGATGCTCTCCGGCAGGTCGGCCAGCCGGGGTCCGAAAACGATCAATATGATCGCCGTGATTGCGGCCGCGGTCGCGCCGGCGAACCGCGCCAGCGTCTGTCGAGCCGCCCTCGCGATCATTGTGGGTGCTCTTGTCCGCCGGATGTTGTCGAGATCGTTCGTTTGCCTACGTTTGCTTGTGTAAACCCCTGAAAGCTCGCTGCCAACCCTGCTTGTGTGGGGAGTGAGGGGTGACTGGGGGAAGCTGGCGAAATCTACCTTTATGGGAGGAATTTCGTGCGATGGGAGGATCTGTTCGCCGACCTGGAGCTGCAGTGGGAGGCGAATGAGGCCGCCGAGCTCTCTGCCGAGCTCGCGGACCGCAGCCGACGGGAGGCTGCCTACCTGCGGTTGATCGATCGGATGCGACCTGTCGTCGGACACCCGGCGCGTTGCCGGGTGCTGGGTGGTCAGCGCGCTCCCGAGATCCTGCACGGCACCCTGTCGGCCCTCGGGGTGGACTGGTTGCTCATCGCCGAGCCCGGCGCGACGGAGGCTCTGGTGCCGGTGCGGTCGCTGCTGGCCGTGGAGAACCTGCCGGTGGTCTCGGCCCAGCCGGGTCATGAGGGTCCGCTGGCGGCCAAGCTGGATCTGCGGTACGTCCTGCGCGGGCTCGTCCGGGACCGCTCGGCGTGCACGCTCATGCTGGTGGACGGGGTGACCCTGCACGGGACGCCGGTGCGGGTCGGCTCGGACTTCCTGGAGGTAGCTGAACACGCCGTCGGCGAGTTCGCCCGGCGCGGCCAGATCCGTTCCGGCTGGACCATCCCCCTCGACGCGATCGCCTACGTTCGTCGGATCCCCTGACCTCGCCGCGCCTACTGACCTCGCCGCGCCTACTGCGTCTAGTCCTCGGGCGGAGCCTCGTTACGGCTCATCGGATTGGCTGCGACGAAGGCCCGGGTCTGTTCATAGGCGCGCTGAATGTACGCCTCCAGCTCGGTGCGCTCCACCCGCCACTGGCCCCGTCCCCCGATCTTGATGGCGGGGAGCTCGCCCGAGCGGACAAGCGCGTAGGTCTGGCTGGAGGAGATGTTGAGGATGTCCGCCACATCGCTGAGTTGAAGGAAGCGGTCGTTCATCAAAGTCCTCCTTCTGAGGGCAGATGTCTCTCCTCACGTGTGTATCAGAGATACCACCGCTTATCGCGTCCGGATGCGTGTGCTTGTGGATAAGTGCACGCGGATACCGCCAAAAGACCGTGCTCGCAGGTACTGGACTGGTCCGCTACCCGTGCCCGCCTGGCCCAGAGGTCGACGGATCCCGTTCGGTCCGCATCCGATTCCTCGCTGGTTTGGCTGGGCTCAGGGCCGACGACCGCGTACGCTCTGCGACCGGAAGGTGCGAACATGTACCAATGGTCCGGCCAGGAGAAAAGGGAGGTCTCCCGGTGACCGAGCTCGCCGCGGCACCGGCCCGCCCGGAGGCGTCCCCGCCACCGGCATCACCCCCGGCCCGTCGGTTGACCCGCCGACGGTGGCGTGACTCCCGGCTGCTCGTCGGGGTGTTACTCGTGCTCGTCTCGGTGGTCGTCGGGGCGCGGCTGTTCGCCAGCGCGGACGCGACCCACCAGTGGGTGGTCGCCAAGGTGGACATGCCGGCCGGGCACATCATCGTCGCCGGGGATCTTGCCACGGTGCCGGCCAGGCTCGACGAGAGGACCTCGGGTCGTTACTACCCGGGAAGCCGTCTCGACGACCTGGTCGGCGCCACCCTGGCGCGGCCGGTGGACACCGGCGAGCTGGTGAGCGGGCCCGACTTCGCCGGCCAGAACACCCAGCCGACGTGGCTGGTGCCGATCATCGTGAAGGCCGGGCGGCTGCCGGCCCTCGGACCGGGTGACCATGTGGACGTCTTCGTGTTCCAGAGCGGCGCCGTCGCGCCGAGCACTACCGGGGGCGATCAGCAGGCCGGCCGGAGCACACCGGCCGCGCCCGCGGGCGCGGGGGCCGAGGCGCTGGTCCTGCACGACGTCGAGTTTGTCAGCCTCGAGAAGTTGACCAGCGGGGACCGTTCGCTAACGCTGCGCGTACCGGTGGACAACGCCATCCAGGCCGTCGCGGCCTCGCAGAGCGAGCGGGTCGACGTCGTGAAGATTGAGCGCGACTCCCGCGGTGGGGTCGGCTCGACGGGACCGACCACCGTGCCGGGGTACGGCCGGTGAGCCTGCCGATCCTCACCGCTGTCACCGATGCGATGGTCGAGGCCGGCCTGGTCTCGGCCTTCGATCGTCGCGACCTCGGGGTTACGGTGGTGCGCCGCTGCGTCGACCTGCCGGACCTGCTGGCCGCGGCGACCACCGGCGCGGCCCGGGCTGCCCTGCTGTCTGCGGACCTGCGCCGGCTTGACCGGGATGCGTTGACCCGCCTGGCCATGGCGGGCATTGCGGTGGTCGGGCTGACCGCCCCCGGCGACGAGGACGGCGACCGGCGGCTGCGGCAGCTCGGCGTGGCCGCGGTCATTCCCTCGGACGCCACCGCGGAGGTCATCGCGGGAGCGGTCGTCGAGGCATCCCGGGCGCTGGCGACGAACGCGGCCGCGCCGGCGACCCGGGCGCCCGGTTCCTACAGCGAACCACTCGTCGGGTTCGGGCCGCTCGCCCCAGCCATCGGTGTCACCGACGGCGTGGGGCCGATCGGACCGGGCGACGGCCGGGTGGGCCGGGTGATCGCGGTATGGGGTCCGGCCGGCGCGCCGGGACGCACCACGATCGCGCTGTGCCTGGCCGCCGAACTCGCCGGGCTGGGGACCTCCACCCTGCTGGTGGACGCCGACTCCTACGGCGGCGCGGTCGGGCAGCTCGTCGGCCTGCTCGAGGAGGCCCCCGGTCTGGCTGCGGCGGCCCGGTCGGCCAACCAGGGGCTGCTGGACGTGCCCCGGCTCGCTGTACTGTGCCGTGATCTGGGCGGCGGCCTGCGAGTGCTGCCCGGCATCCCCCGCCCCTCGCGATGGCCCGAGCTACGCCCGGCATCCGTTGAGACCGTGCTGTCGATGGCCCGGCGCCTGGCGTCCTTCGTCGTTGTGGACTGCGGGTTCTGCCTGGAGACGGACGAGGAACTGTCGTTCGACATCTCCGCGCCCCGGCGTAACGGAGCGACGCTCGCCGTGCTGGGCGCGGCCGACGTCGTGCTGGCGGTGGCGTCTGCCGAACCGGTCGGTCTGGTCCGGTTTGTGCGGGGACTGTCCGACCTGCGGGAGACCGTCCCCTCCGTCGACCCGCTTGTCGTGGTGAACCGGCTGCGCGCCTCGGTCGTGGGCGGAGACCCGGCCCGCGAGGTCAGTCGGGCGATTCTGCGCCACACCGGGACCGAGCCGGTGGCCCTGGTGCCCTACGACCTCGCCGGGCTGGACGCCGCCCAGGTGACCGGACAGCTCCTGCGTGACTATCGCTCCGACCTCCCCGGCCCGGCTGGCGATCAGGGAGCTGGCCGGCCGGCTGCTTGGCCGCCCGGCGGCTCCCCGCCGTCGGCGGGGGAGCCCGCGGCGCCAGGCCCGGTGAACTCGGTGAGTCCGGCGAACCAGGTGATCTTGGTGAGCGGGCAGGCCGTCCCGACGGACGAGCCGGGGCCGCATCCCCCGCTGGGCCTGCCGCTGGGCCTGCTGCCGTCCGGCCGATTGCTTGCGCGGCGTCGGCAACTCACGGTTACGCCCTTGGCGTAACCGTGACATAAAGTATTCGTGTCGCCATCTTGGTGTAGTGGGGGCGGTTACAGCGAGCAAGTTGGGGGCATCGTTGTGTGGAGGAACTTCGGTCAAGTCGTGAGAGAGATCTCACTGATAGCTTCCGACCTTATAAAATTTACTACATAGAGTAGCTTTCTTAATCCGTAGAGTCTGAGATGCGAGAGAAGTCGTACAAGAAAGTCACGCAACGTAGCATCGTATATGTATCTGCGAGCGGTCTCTTTCGGCAACGTTACGTTAGTGGGAGCATGCCTCGCCAGCACCACACGAGTCGTACCTTGATCTCCTATGGGCGCGGCGAGAGGTACGTGATGCTCGTTCGAGACGGCTGGGGGTGTGTCGGGTGAGCCGAGAGTACGCGAAGGCCGTGGGCGCCCGGTTGCGGGCGATTCGGATACAGCAGGGTCTGTCGCTGCAGGGAGTGGAGCAGAAGTCGCGGGGGCGGTGGAAGACCGCTGCCGTTGGCTCCTACGAACGCGGTGACCGCATGATCAGCGTGCATCAACTCTCCGAACTCGCGGGATTCTACGGAGTCCCGGTCTCGGCGCTGTTGCCCAACGAGGATCAGCTGCCGCCGCGGGAGCGTCGCCCACGTACGGTGCTCAACCTGGAGAGGCTGAGCGAGGCTCCGCCGGACTCCTCTGCTCTCGTCCGTCGGTGGGTCGCCCAGATCCAGCGCCAACGGGACGACTACGCCGGCCGTGTGCTGTCCATCCGGGATGGCGACGTGCGTGCGCTCGCCCTGCTCCACGACACGACCCCCCAGGAGTTCGCCGAGCGGCTGCGGAACTGGGGAGTGCTGGAGACCAGCTTCCCCGAAGAGAGTAGCGAGGAGCCGCCGGAGTAGTCCGGTGGACTGCCCGGGCGCTTCGAGCGCCGGGAGCAGCAAGGTACGGTCAACGCGGACCATGGACTGTTACCGGCCCATCCCCGGCCGTCCCGACGAGGCGGGCACGCCGTTCGTGGGCGGGTCGGCCCAGGTGCGACCGGGCGGCCCACATGGCAGCGAGCATGCCGGGCGGCGGGCATCCCAGCGCGATGCGTCTCCCTTCCCGGTCGCCGCGCCGGGAGGTGGACTATGACCAGGAAACGGGCCCCACGCAGAGGTCTGGTCCTGGGAGCCGGTGGAGTGCTCGGCTCCGCCTGGATGATCGGCGCGATGCGGGCGGTCGAGACCGCGACCGGCCGTAATCTGAGCGGAGCCGACCTGGTGGTCGGCACGTCCGCCGGCTCGGTAGTCGCGGCCCTGCTCGGTCTGGGGATCGGCATCGACGTGATGGCCAATTCCGAGCGGGGGATCTACGAGGCGGGGGATCCCGTTCTTGACTACCGCGACCTCGGTGCTTCCCTACCCCCGCGCCCCCGGATGCGCATGGGTTCACCGAGGCTGCTGACGGCCAGTGCCCGGCACCCCCGGCGGTCCTCGCCGATGGTCACGCTGGCGGCGATGCTTCCACAGGGCCGTGGGAAGATCTCCGCGGTCGGCGATCTGGTGACCGCGGCGATGGACCGCAAGGGCCTCGATCCGACCGGGTGGCCCACCAGGCCCGCGCTGCGGGTGGTGGCCATGAACTTCGACACCGGTGAGCGCGTGCTGTTCGGTGTGGCCGATGCGCCTCGGGCAACCTTGTCCGAGGCGGTGATGGCGTCGTGTGCCATTCCCGGCTGGTACGCCCCGGTCGCGGTGGACGGCCAGCGATTCGTTGACGGCGGAACCCGATCGCCTGCATCGGTCGATCTTCTCGCCGACGCGGGCCTCGCGGAGATCCTGGTGCTCGCCCCGGCCTGCTCGTTCCACCTCGACCGACCCCGTGGCACGGTGGCCCGGGTCGAACGCCAGGTCCGCCGGGCCGCCACCCGCCGGCTGATGCGGGAGGTCGAGATGGTGGAGGCGGCTGGCACCCGGGTGACGGTGCTCTGCCCAGGTCCGGAGGATCTCGAGGTCATCGGCGGAAACGTGATGGATCTGACCCGGCGGGCCCAGGTGTTCGAGACGGCGCTGCGTACGACGGGCGAGGCCCTGCATGCCGCCGCCCGTTCCGCCCGTTCCGGCGTGGCCGGGGCCACCGACGACGCCGAGGCGAGCGGGGGCCGGCTTGGGCTCGGCCTGGCCGGCTGACCTGGTCCTCGTGGCTGACCTGGTCCTCGTAGCCGGCTCGCCCCGGTTGGTTGCACACTGAGCGGGTGCGCATCTATCTCCCGTCCACGCTGGCCGTCGCCCGATCGGTCTGGGAGTCCGCGCGCATCCCCCCAGGCACCGGATTCGCGGTCACCCCCGCGACGCGTGAGTGGTACGCCCAGTCGGAGTCCGAGGAGGAGTTGGAGTACGCGGCGCTGCACGACGCCGGCCGGGCAAGCCTGCGGCTGCTGGACGCCGACCCGTCCGCGCCGCGCCGGCGCATGGTCTTCGTGGCCGATGTCGCGGACGGCGAGGTGCGGGTAAGAGATGATCTTGAGCAGGGTGTCGTCGAGGTGGACTTCCCGGTGCCGTGGTCGGCCGTGCAGGCCATCCATGTCGACGACGGAGACGACGAGGAGGTTGTCGCGGCGGTCGCGGCGGCGGCGAAGTGCATCGTCGAGGCCGATCTCGGTGGGGATGACGCCGCCTTCACCGTGGACAGCGTCGAGGGCTTCGAACTGCTGTGGTTCGCGCCTCAGGAGCTCCCCGGTCTTCTCTGACCCCGACGGAGACGCGGATGTTGGGTGCACGGGGGTGGAGGTCTCCCCCGCGCGGCGGAGGAGACCACGCACGTTGACGGCTCGTTGGGGCATGCTGTCTGGACTGGTGACCAGCTGGCGTGAAATGCCCCCGACGGGCGGCCCTCGCGGTTGTCTTCCCATACTCCTCACTCCTCCCTGGGGTGCTGTTCGTCGCCTGACGTCCGTGAACGGTGATTTCCCACCCAGGGAGATCGACGTGGACAACGGTTGAACCTCCCCGGGTGCGGCCGATGCCGGGCGTTGCGAATAATGCTGGGGAGCCTTGCGGCGGCGACCGGGTTACCACCTGGATGGCGCCGAGGGGGCTCCACTTCCCACAACCTTCGTACCGAGATGTCACCCCCGCTGGCAGGTGTGATCTCGACCGACCTACCGCGGTAAGGAGGCTGGCAGCCCATGCTGTACCTCGCCGGGCAGATCCTGGCGTACGTGCTGGTGGCGATGCTCATTGGTGCGGCGCTGGCCTGGGTCTTCCTGATCGCGCCGCTGCGCCGGCAGGCCCGCAACGCCGACGCTGACGCCGCGCGGAATCGGGCGGGATCGGTGGAGACGCCCGCCGGCACCGGCTTGGGCCTCGACGAATCCCGCCCCGGCGCGGTCCCGTCAGCCGATCAGGCGGCAGCCGCGAACGACGTGAACCGCGTGAATGCCGGGAATGCTGCCGAGGCCGGGAACGCCGTGGCGGCGTGCGTCGGCGACGCCGACACGGGTGTCCCCGGTTCGGGCGCCCGCGGCACGGGCACAGGGCAGGCCGCCGAGCTGATCGCCCGGTTGCGCCGGCAGCGTGACGACGTCGCCTTGGAGAAGGCGGATCTAACTGCCCGGCTCGCTGTCGCCGAACAGCGTGCCGCGGAGTCCGAACGGCGGATCGCCGAGGCGGAGCGCCATGCCGTGATCGCAAGCGCCCGGGTCGAGGAGATCGAGGCAGCGCTGCGGGCCCGGGCGTACGCCGTGACACCCGGCGCGGCCCAGGCCCTCCCGGCCGGCCCGGGTGCCGCCGGCGAGGGTACTGCCGGCCCGGGTGCCGCCGGCCCGGTGCCGGCGGGCTCCCCGGGGGCGGGCGGTGATCCCGCCGGCCCTTCGGCGGCGGAGCTCGCCCATGAGGCCGAGCTGCTGCGCAGACAGCTCGTCGAGGCCGAGGGCCGGGCGGCCAAGTTCTCCTCCCGACTGGCCATGGCCCGTACGGAGGCGGAGGACGCGCAACGCCAGGTGGCCACCATGACCACCCGGCTGGATCGGCACCAGGCCGAATGGGCGGCCGAACGGCTCAGCCTGCTGGGGCGGATCGCGAAATCTGAGGCGCTTCTGGGCCAGGCCTCCTCTGACGAGAAAGCCGGTGCCGAGCATCCCGAGGCTGCCCCCACCGCCGAGGCCGCCGTCGCGGTCGGGGTTGCTGCCGCGGGCGGTGTGGTCCCGTCGAACCTCGCGGTCACCCCGAACGAGGCGGGGCCGTCGAAGAGCGCGCTGCCCGCGCACGGCCTGGCTCTGTCGCCCGAGGCGAACATCTCGGGGGCGACGGTCCAGGCGAGCGGCGTTGCCACGAAGAACCGGCCACCGGCCCCGGGCGGACCGCCGTCGAGTAGTCAGGGGAGTGGCTGCGGCGTGAAGAGCACCGGTGGCAGGAGCACCGGTGGAACGAACGGGGCCAGCGGCCAGCCGGGTACGGGTAGCCGGGTCGTGCTGGAACCCGCGCCGCGGTGGAACGGTCTCCTCGATCCAGTGCGGTCGGGCGGCGACAACCTCAAGGAGATTGTCGGCGTGGGCCCGGTGATCGAGGCCCGGCTGCGGGCGTTGGGCATCACAACCTTCAGTCAGCTGGCCGAAATGGGTGATACCGACGTCGAGCGGCTCGCTCACCGGCTGGATGGCTTCGGTGACCGCGTCGTCTCCGACGATTGGGTCGGCCAGGCCCAGGATCTGCAGGCCCGGCACTACGGCGGCGTCTACTGACCGGACCGCCGTCCACCTCGCTCGTCACAGTCCGGAGATGAGTCCCTCGATCTCAGCCTCCAGGATCCGGCGGTCGGTGACGTCGGAGTAGAGCCAGACATGGCCGCGGTAGCCGTCGGCCGCGGTCAGCGGTATGTGGCTACGCTCGAACACCCGCCCGTCGGCGAACATCACTGCCTCCCGGCGTAGCGTCCGCCGTCGACGGAGCAGGGTGTCCAGGCGCGTCGCGAATCCGGATGGATCGTCCACCAGCCCGGGCCGGGGACGCAGCTGCAGCCGGCAATCCGTTCCGACCAGGTCGACGGGCAGGTCCGCCAGATCGAACAGATCGCAGTACACCTGGTTCACCGCCACCACACGCCCGTCCCGGTCGGCGATGAGCACGGCGGTCGTCAGTTCGGCGAGCAGGGTCGTCAGCCAGCGTTCCCGGTCCCGGCATGCCTCCTCGATCCGTCGGGCCTCGGTGAACGGGCAGCCACAGGTGTGGTTCGAGCCCCTGGCGCGTCCGAAGGGACGCAGGTCGTCATTCTTGCTGCGATGCAGGGCCACGGCCGCGCGCCACTCCGCGCCAGGCGGGAGCGTCCCGCGGGGAAACCCGACTGTGGGCCGATCCTCGGTGGCTTCGCGGGATGTCGCCCGGCCCGGCGTCGGTTCGCCGGGAACCGGCCGGCGGGGAAGCGGAACAGACCATTCCCAGCCCCGATCGGCCCGATCGGACTGGTCGGCCCGAGGCCAGGCCGAGGGTGCTTCGCGTCGCGGGTACTCGCCGTCGTCCTCGCGGTCCCCGGCCGCGTCGACGAGATCGGTCTCCTCGGTGTCACCGTGCCCGTCCAGCCCGTCCAGCCGGGCTATCTCGTCCACCCGATCGGGGCGATCCGACCGGTCGGACTGGTCCGGTAGATCAAACGGGCCCGGTCCGTCGAACACGCCGAACCTGTCGAGATCGCCCGCGGGCACCCCATCGGAGGCGAGGGCCTGGAGACCGAGGAGATCCTGATCGAGCAGGTGCCCGTCGAGGAGGTCGGGATCGAGAGCGGCGAGTTCGAAAGCCGCCTCGCGACGGCGAAGGCGGTCGAGCTCGGCCTGCCCGTCGTCAAGGTGTTCGAGATCGGCCGGTTCGTGATGCGCTGCTTCGTGATGCGCCGGTTCGTGAGACGTCGGTTCGCGGGAAGCGAGGTCGGGTTCGGCCCGTTCCTGGACGGCGACGTCGTCGGTATCGGGCTGGTCCGCGGACGATGGGCCGATCGGGGAGTGACGCCCTTGGACCCGCGGCGAGGACACCGGCACACCCGTCACCGGCCCGGCGGCGTTCCCGAACGCACTGGCCGACGGCACGGTGAGGGTGCCGACGATCCGTTGTCTACCGTCCCCTGCCGAGGTCACCATCGTCTGCATGACCGCGTCGCAGGGTGGTTCACCCGGTCGGATCAACCGGACCTGGATCGAAAACCCGTCGCCGTGCGTGACGAGGCGCCGCCACCGGCTGCCGACGTTCGCTACGTCGCCGGGATGGACGATGCGTTGCCATCCCCATCCGACCGCCTCGTCGCGGGTAACGCCGGTCAACTTGGACCACGGCCGGTTCACAAAGAGATACCGGCCTGCCGCATCGGTGGCGAATACCGCGACCGGGCAGTTTTCGACAATACGCCAGAACATTTTCCAAGCGGTCGTGTCGAACATGTCTGACGATCGGGGATCCCGGGCGCCGCTCATCGTGATGCCCCTTTCCACTCCGGGGGATCGTGCCGGGGAGGCGTCGGGAGCAACGCCGCCCTGGTGGCCGAATGAGGTTCTCGCGGGCGGCTGGCGACCGCGCTGGTTGTTGGCTGACCGGACACGGAAGGGACCCCCGAGGCAGGCGTTGGTGGGACGCTGGATGAGACCGGCGGGGTGGGGGGATTCCGCCTGTCGACCCAGCGATGCGATATCGACTACAGGGATGTTCGGGTTAGGGACCGCCGAAAGGCTATCGCCTCGGCGTCGTTTCGAGGGAGAAATCGCGCGGGCGTTTCCGGGGCGGTTGGTGCACCGTCGGTGCAGTCGATATGCGCACAGAGCGATGACAAATGTCCGGTCCGCGACCGCTTTTTGACTGCGGAGAGTAGCAACCTTGGTGGTCAAGGGGGGACTCTGTACGGGCTGTGGCCTACCTGAGCCCTACCCGCTCCATGCCCCCGGTGGGGGTTGTGCGAACGTTGTTGCGTCTGCCTCCGGCGTCGGGGGTTGCTTACCAGTGACCTTCTTTCTACGCTTCGTGGCAATTATCGGGGCGGGAAGAGACGAAAGCCGGAGGAGCAGCGGTTTCCGTGGCGGTGGCACGCGGCAGTTGGCTGGACGCGACATCGTTCGTGGAGGACGAGGTCAGAGAGCTCGTCCGGCGGCGTTCTCTCGATCCCGTGCGGGACCCGGCGCAGGTGCGTCAGCTCGTTCACGAGGTGCTCGCCGATTATGAGGAACGGGTTCTCGTCAGTGACCTTCCCCCGATCGTCGACCGGGACGTCACCGCCCGGCTGGTCTATGACGCGGTTGCCGGGTTCGGGCCGCTGCAACGCCACCTCGACGACCCCACCGTGGAGGAGATCTGGATCAACGAGCCGGGCCGGGTATTCGTCGCCCGGGCCGGTCGCAGCGAGCTGACGACGACCATTCTGACCGCCGATCAGGTCCAGGACCTCGTCGAGCGGATGCTGAAGTCCTCGGGCCGGCGGGTGGACCTCTCGACCCCGTTCGTCGACGCCATGCTTCCGGACGATTCCCGGCTGCACGTGGTCATCCCCGATGTCACCCGGGTGCACTGGTCGATCAACATCCGTAAGTTTGTGCTGTCCGCGTCGAGCCTGGACGAACTGGTCGATCTCGGGACGATCACGCTGGCAGCGGCCACCTTTCTGGACGCTGCCGTCGTCGCCGGCCTCAACATCATAATTGCGGGCGGCACTCAGGCCGGCAAGACGACCATGCTCAACTGTCTCGGCTCGGCCATCCCGGCCCGGGAACGGGTGATCAGCTGCGAGGAGGTGTTCGAGCTGAAGCTGCGGGCCGCCGACTGGGTGGCGATGCAGACCCGGCAGGCCAACCTGGAGGGCAGCGGGGAAATCCGGCTGCGCCGGCTGGTCAAGGAGGCCCTGCGGATGCGCCCGGACCGGCTCCTGGTCGGCGAGGTTCGCCAGGAGGAGGCGCTCGACCTGCTGATCGCGCTCAACTCTGGGCTGCCCGGTATGTGCAGCCTGCACGCGAACTCGGCTCGCGAGGCCGTGACGAAACTGTGCACCCTGCCCCTGCTCGCCGGCGAGAACGTCAGCCATGCCTTTGTGGTGCCCACCGTCGCCGCCAGCGTGGATCTCGTCGTCCATCTGGAGAAGGACGTCTCGGGCCGGCGCCGCGTCACCGAGGTCGTCGCGCTGCCCGGCCGGACGGAGGGGGACGTCATCGAGATCGCCCAGATCTACCGCTCGCGCGCGGACGGACTGGTCCGCGCCGACGGCTTCCCGCCACATCCCGAACGGTTCGCCCGCGCCGGCTACGACCTGCCCGCCCTGCTGGCCCAGGGCGACCATGATTACCATCATCATCGGCCCGGCGGGGGCTGGCCCGAGATCGCCGCGGAGCGCTGATGGGCATCTTCCTCGGCCTGCTGTTCGGTCTGGGTCTGTTCCTCATCGTCACCAGCGGCCGGCCGCGGTTCGCGGCCTGGTCGGCGACGGCGCGCTGGGAACGGTCGACGAGCGACCTGCTCGCCCAGGCGGGCATCCGCGGCGTGACTCCGCGTCAGTTCGTCATGATCAGTCTGGGTCTGGGTCTGGGTCTGGGTCTGGGTCTGGGTCTGGGTCTGGGCCTGGTGGCCGGCCTGGTCGTCCTGGCATTCACCGAGACCGTGTCGCTGGCCGGCGCCTTCGTCGTGTTTGCGAGTCTGCTGCCCCGGGCCCTCGTGGTCCGTCGGCGGCATGCCCGCATGCATGATCTGCGGGAGCTGTGGCCGGACGTTGTCGACAACCTGTCCAGCGCGGTGCGGGCCGGGATGTCGCTGCCCGAGGGCCTGGCCGCGGTGGGGGTGCGGGGGCCGGTACAGCTGCGACCGGCCTTCACCCGGTTCGGCGAGGACTACAGTGCCACCGGGTCGTTCTCGGCCTGCTTGGACCGCCTCGCCGACGAGCTCGCCGATCCGGTGGCCGACCGCATCATCGAGTCACTGCGGATGGCCCGGGAGGTCGGCGGGACCGACCTCGGCCGGCTGTTGCGCACGCTGTCCACCTTCCTGCGGGAGGACGCCCACACCCGCGCCGAGCTCGAGACGCGGCAGAGCTGGACGGTGAACGCCGCCCGGCTCGCGCTCGCCGCCCCCTGGATCGTGCTGCTCCTGCTGGCCACCCGGGGGCAGAACGTGCGAGCCTACGACAGCCCGACCGGGGTCCTGGTGCTCGTGGTGGGCGGCGCCGTGTCGGCCCTCGCCTACCTGCTCATGAAGCGGATCGGCCGGTTGCCGGAGGAGGGCCGGGTGCTGCGCGGGGGAGCGGCCGCTGGCCGGGGGGCGGGATCATGACTACGGTCGCCAGCGGTGCGCTGATCGGGTTCCTCGTCGGGCTGGGCCTGGTCATCATCGTCTACCGCTTCCCCCGGGCCCGGCGCATCCACCTCGCTGACCGAATCGATCCCTACCTGCGGGACACCCCCACACCCTCGAGGCTGCTCGAGGACCGGCCGCGGGGGGTGCCGCGGCCGGGTCTCGCCGCGGTCGAGGCGCTCGCGCGCCCGTTACTCGCGGACGCCGCCGGTCGGCTCGACCGTTTCCTGGGGGGCCGGGCCGCCCTGCGACGCCGGCTGACCCAGGCCGGCGGACGGACCAGCATCGAGGAGTTCCGCGTCCAGCAGGTCATCTGCGCGGCCAGCGGGGCGCTGATCGGCGCCCTCCTGCTGGCGCTGCGCGCGCTGCTCGGCGTCGGCCCGCCGACCCTGGTCAGTGTCGCACTGATCGTCGCCGGCACGGCCGGTGGGGTGGTGGCCCGGGACTACTGGCTGTCGCGGGCGATCTCCGAGCGCGAGGACCGGATGCTGCTGGAGTTCCCGACGATCGCCGAGCTGCTGGCGCTCGCGGTGACCGCGGGGGAGTCGGCCATCGGGGCGCTGGAGCGGGTCAGCCGGTTGACCCACGGCGAGCTTGGGCACGAGCTGCGGCTCGCGTTGGCCGACGCCCGCGCCGGGGCCACCCTCGTGCAGGCGTTGGAGGGCATCGCGGCGCGCACGGCGTTGGCACCCCTGGTGCGGTTCGTCGACGGGATGGCGGTCGCGATCGAACGGGGGACGCCGCTGGCGGACATCCTGCGCGCGCAGGCCGTTGACGCGCGTGAGGCGGGCAAGCGGCAGCTGCTAGAGGCCGGTGGCCGCAAGGAGATCGCGATGATGATCCCGGTCGTGTTCCTCGTCCTGCCGACGACCGTGATCTTTGCCTTCTACCCGGCCCTGGTGAGTTTCACCGTGATCGCGCAGTGAGTGCCCGGGGCGCGCAGGTGGCCGCCCGCAGGTGGACGCGCCCGTCCGGCGAGGTCGGATCAGCCAGCCTAAAGGAGGAGACATGGGACGAACAGGGCAGGCCATGAAAGCGAGATGGCGGGCCTGGCGGTCAGCCGTCGCATCGGGCGGCCACCATGATCGCGATCGGGGGGACGTCCCCGGCTGGGTCATGATAACCGTCATGACGGCGGCGCTGGTGGTCGCGATCGCCACCCTGGCGACGCCCGCCCTGCAGAACCTGTTCACCTCGGCCATCAACTCGGTGTCGGGTATCGGCGGTGGCGGCTGAGCTCGCGGCCGTCGCGGGGCCGGACGGGATCGATGGCGGCCCCAGGGGGACCGGGCAGCGACCGGACGCGGTCGAGGACGGCTCGGACGCGGCTGACGGCGGATCGGCCGTCGTCGAGTTCATCCTGGTGGGGACGTTGTTGCTCTTCCTGATCCTGGGGATCATCCAGGTCGGCCTGGTGCTGCACATCCGCAACACGCTCGCGGCGGACGCTGCCGAGGGAGCCAGGCACGCGGCCAATCTCGGCGTGCCGGCGAGCGAGGGCGGTCCCTACGCCCAGGCCCTCATCGCGCGGACCATCCCGGGACGGTCCGACGCCGTCTGCACCGGGGCGCAGGTCGACGGGCCGGGTGGCACGCCGCTTGCGGAGGTCACCTGCCGGGTTGCCGTGCCGCTCGTCCTAGTCCCACTGGGCGACGGCATCACGATCACGGTGAAGGGCCACGCACTCAAGGAACTGCCGTGACGAGGGGTGTCGTGGCGGGAGATCGGATCGCGCGGGCGGCCCTGCGCTCCGTGCCGCGGACGATCCTGATGATCAGGACAGGTTGCGTGGCTTCCGTGCGCCGCGTCGGTCGCATTGGTCGCATAGGCCGCGTTGTCTGGCCCGAACGGGCAGGCCCGGCGACCGGGGCCGACGACGGTTCGGCGATGATCGAATTCGTTGGATTGTCCGTCGTGCTGCTCGTTCCGTTCGTCTACCTGTTCCTGTGCGTCTTCGCGGTGCAGCGCGCGGCGTTCGGGGTGACCCAGGCCGCCCGGGAGGCCGGGCGGGCGTTCGCCACCGCGGGCAGCGAGACGCAGGGCATGGACCGGGCACGGCTCGCCGCGCAGCTTGCCCTCGCCGACCAGGGCGTCCCCGGCGCGCCACAGGTCCGATTTGTTCCCGAGGGCGCCGACTGTGGTGCGGGGGATCCCGGGGACGGCGCGGCAACCCTGGAGCCAGGCGCGTCGTTCGTCGTCTGTGTCCGTACGGTCGTGGCGCTGCCAGGAACCGGTGCCTTGTTCTCCGGCATCACCGACGTCACGGTCAACGGCCAGTTCACCGTGGTCATCGACCAGTTCCGCGCCGACCGGCGGGAAACCCAGCCGTAGAGAGACACCGGGACGACGTGCGCGCCGAACGGGGTCTCGCAGTCGGCGCAGAGGAACACGCCGCCGTCGGGGAGAAAGTCGAGATGGAGGGCGGTCGGCGGGCATGCAGGCATGCGAATTTGGGGGAGCTGAGTACGGTCTGCGGTTCCTGAACCGTGACTGGCTCCCCAAAACTCGGCCGCCACGCGATCATGTATCGTCGCAGGCCATCCCTTACTCCCCGTACGGCACGTCCGTGGACTCCACTGATGTCGAGCCGCGCGGACACCTGGCCGTTCTCGCTGGGCTGGCTATCGGCGTCTGCCGGCCCACTGCTGTATGAGGGCTGCGGCC
>NZ_CDWTMO010000100.1:0-15160 GCF_977946435.1 Frankia sp. CgKIO3
CGATCCCTGAGGTTCTCGCTTTTGCGGACGGCTTTGAACAGCTCACCGACCTCCTCGCCCAACAGCAGAGCCTGCTCCGTGACGCTGCGCTCGGAGAACCCCCGTTCCTTCTCCATGGCGGCGACGTACTGCTGGAACTCGGTCGGGTCAAAGCCAGCGGCCAGCGGACGCATGGCGGTGGACCTTTCTCTGCGTGAGGTGTGAGCCCGGCCGGTGTTGCTGGGAGAGTCAGATGGCCAGGGTGAGCTGGTTGGGGTCGTGGCGGACGGCGGTCGGGGTCCGGTCGCGGCCAGCCCGTGCGCAGCGCGACGGTAAGCGTATCGGCGGCGGCGGCGACACCGCGGGTCAGGGCGGTTCGGTTGCGGACGACTGTCGGAATGACAGTTCGGGTGACGGGGTGCCACGCCCACGTGCCCTGGACCTGCCCGTCGAGCACGATCGTGGGTAGCGCTTCACCGATCTGATTCAACGCCTGTTCTGTCGGTAGGCCGCCCAGATACCTCTCTCGGGTCTCGAAGTACGCCTTGAGCGCGACGTCTTCGTGGGCGAGCAGGTGTAACCCGCTCGTGTAGGCGGCGGGATCGGCAGCCAGGAACTGTTCGTACCAGGCGGTGGTCATGTAGACTCGGGCTGGGCTCCACGGTGTGGTGACCTCCAGCCACTCGGCATCCGAGGCGTTCAGCGCGGCGGTGATGGCGGTCCGGGACAGGGCCGACCACCACGTCGCGTCCTTGTAGAGTCGCTGGCCCATACCGGTCGAAGCAGGCGTACACCAGCGTTCACGTCGCCTTTCCGGGATCCTGCGCGACGTCCAGGCCGGGGTGGACGTCGGAGGTCAGCGCGAAGGCTCGGCGTTCTGCATTCCAACAACCGGACTGGTTCAGGTAGGTGAGCAATCCCTGTTCCCACGCCGTTTTCACGGCGACGCGGACGGCCGCGACCGGCTCGCCGCAGGCGGTCAGGACTGCTTCGATCTGCCGCACCGGCACCGGGCCGCCCGCGAGCAGCCGCATGAGCAGCCGGGTCACCCGGGTCACGACGGGCTGGGACACACCGGCGTTGACGGCCATTCGGGCGGCGTCGCGCAACCGGTAGCGGGCGGTCGCGGCATGCGCGACGGCCGCCAGATCGAGCGGTAGAAGATGCAGCGTCTTGCGCATGCACCGCAGCGTGGTGAGGCCCGACTGGGGGGCGAATAGCGATGTCGCGGCTTCGGGGCTGGCAGCGCGGGCGAGGACGGTCGCGAACGGACTGGGTAAGCGCGCGGCGTGGAGGCCCAGCCCGGCATATGCGATCTCGGCGACGGACGACAAACGATGATCGGGATGCAGCCCTTGCCGGGTGAGCGTCCAGTTCCACAAGTAGCTGGCCTGGTCGGCTGTGAGCGTGACGGCTCCGGCGGTACGGGGAGCGACGGCGACCACCGCAGCACGCTATCAGCGGTCCGTCACCCCGCCATGCACGGGCCGGGCCGAGTCGGGTTCATCCCTGTGCATTCCAGTGGTCTTTGACGAAGTGGCGTAGCCGCTGGTAGGAATCTTCGGTCTCCTGCCACTGCTCCGCGGTGCCCCACCAGTGCCGGTTGTTGTGGTGGATGTGGAACTTCGACCAGTCGCGGTCCCAGTCGGGCTGGGTGTGCGTGCCGTGCAGCGCGTACCGGTCGGGATCGGCGTAGACCTGTGTGCCAGGCAGGGGGACGAACCGGAACAGCGACACCCGGCTCAGGGACAATCCCAGCTCGGCCAGCAGGCTCATCGTCTCCGCGGTGGTCTCGGCATTCTCCCCGGGGAAGCCGTGGATGATGAACGCTTTGCCCTCGATCCCCGCGTCGGCGGTCGCTGCGAACGCCGCTTTGATCTGCTCGCGGGTGGTGTTCTTGCGCATCGCCCGTAGGAGCTGCTCGCTCCCGGACTCGACTCCATATTTGATCTCGATGCAGCCCGAGGTCGCCATCTTCTTCAGTAACGGCGCGTCGATGGTGTCGACGCGGGACAGCGCCGACCAGGACAGGTCGAGGTCACCGACCGCATCGCAGATGTCACCGACTTTCTGCTTGTTGACGATGAAGTTGTCGTCGACGATCGCGAAGCCCTGCACGCCGTACCGGTCGATGAGCTGGTTCAACTCGGTGCGGGCGCTGGCCCCGGAGCGGTACTGGATGCGGGTCTGCCCGGCCGCGCAGAACGAGCACGGGAAGGGGCATCCGCGGCTGAACATCACGTGCGCCATACGGATGTCTCGGCCGGCTAGCCGGTCTTCCAGCACGAAGTCCCCGACGGGCAGCAGATGCCGGGCGGGCAGCGGTAGCCGGCCGATGTCCCTCATCAGCCGGCGCGGTGGCTCGGTCCGGACCCGCCCGTCCTCGATCCAGTGGGTGCCGGCGACGCCGGTGAAGGGCTGGCCTGCGGCAGCCCGGTCCAGCACATCGAGGATCGTCTCCTCCGACTCGCCTTCGCAGACCACGTCCGCACGGAAGTCGCGCAGCGATTCGTCGGGGTAGAAGTTGCTGTGCACGCCGCCGACCATCACCAGCGCGCTGGGGTCGATCTGGCTGTGCTCGCGGGCTTCCTTCATGAATCCGTAGGTCGCGGAAGATGCGAGGTTGAACCCGACCGCGTCGTAGCCAGTGAGGTCCAGGCTCAGATGGTCGGGCCGGACCTGGATGACGGCGACGTCGTGGCCGGCGTCCTCGATCACGGCAGCCAGGTAGAGAGCCCCGAACGGAGGGAACTCCCGGCGGCGTTCCCGGAATCGGGCCATGTCGTAGACCTCGGAGTAGAGCAGCGCGACACGCACAGTGTGACCTCCGGTGTGTAGCAGTGGGGAAATTGGGGTGACGACTTCCAGCCGTGGGGTTTCCTGGGCGTCTAGTCCCGTGAAACCGTGCTGGGGCCCGCGGCCCCGATCCGCAGGATTTCCGCCGGATAGCGGTCGGCCAGGGTGGCAAGTTCGCCCGGTGGACGCTTGTCGAGGAGCGCGGTCACCGCCTCGCGCACGACCGGGGTGAACGCTACGATCCCGGCGTCCGCGCAGGCGCGGTCGGCTATCGGTATCAAGTGGGTGTTGCAGACCACCAGGTCATAGCGATGGCGGTCGGTGAACAGGTCGAAGTGGTGGCGGCGGAGAAAGCCGGCTCGGGTGTCGGAATCCTTGGCCTGGACGTGCTCGCGGCAGTCGTGCAGCGACAGGGCGGTGCGTACCTGGGAGACCTGGCATTTGCGGGCGCGGGACTCAAGATCGGACTCGATCCACACCCGTACCACCGGGTCGGGTGCCAGCCATGCGAGCGCCCAGGCATCGAAGACGGTGCCCTGACGGTCGGCCGCCAGCTTCTCCAGCCGCCGATCCAGCTCGATGTCGGCCGCGTCCCCCTGCCGGGCGGTGCGGATCTGGTCGAACCTGTCGAACCAGACCCCCTCCGCTGGCGCATCGATCCCTAAGATCTCTAGCATCACCTCGGTCGCCGACACGTACTCATAGCCCAGCTCCGTCGCCAGCCGGCGGGCGTGCGTCGTCTTGCCGGCAGCAGTCAACCCTGCAAAAGCGACGTTGGGGCGATGAGACGGAAACACGGGAGGGTCCTTTCTTGACGATGTCGTGCACTACCCGATCCCCCTGACTAATCACGGCTCTTGTGGATCTTGGAGGTCGGCGCACACACGGAGTAAGCGGGCGTGAGATCGGTTTCGGAGACGGAGACGCTCTCCCAACATGACACGTTCCGCAGCAGACTTAGGGTAGAATGCATACAGCATTCATGCCCGCATAGCGCATTCACCTATGATGTGGCCGTAGAATGGCCGGGCGCATGCGAAAGCCGCGGCTCGCATCCTCGGTAGGAGGGGAGACCTCTCAGCAGAGGACCCCGGCGGACGAGCCTGGACTCACAATCTCATCGCCCCTTCGAGGGATTGAAACACTCGCGCACTGGTGACGCGGCCCCGTCGCAATGCCACTGACGCTAAGTCGATCAAGCGGCGAGCTGGGGGATTCAGCGGGTTAGCGAGCCTGATCGTGGGGTGGAGCGTCGTGGTGGGTGCCGCACTGGCCGGGTTTCTTGACGGGGTACTGGTTGTGCCGGGCACGGCGGACCACGCGGGGGTAGGTACGTTCGCGGCGGGTGTTGAGCGTGTCCGGCCGGGTGATGTCGGCGGCGAGTAGCCGCATGGTGCGGTGGCGGCGCCGGGCCGAGCCGCTGGCGGGCCCTGGTCAGCCCGCCCGTCGTCGGTTCCCACTTCGGCGAGGTGACGTCGAAGTCGTCGAGCGTCCCGGCCAGCCGGCGTGCGACCGCCTCGTAGTCGTCGTCCGCGAACAGCGCCAACGCCATCACGAAGTAGGCCACCACGTGCGGCGGGATCGTCGCGTCGCTGCGCCTGGCGCCCTTTCCGGTCGCTTCGATCGCCTCGTCGACCGCGTCACGCGGCACGAACGACGTCAGGACCCCCAGCGAGATCCAGTCCGTCAGCCGGCCGGCCGCCACCGCCCCAATGTCCGCCACACCCCTGATCATGCTGCTAACCAGGCAGAACTACCGGAACCGACACCCCGGCGCCAGCCAAGATCCAAATAGCGTCAGTGGCATTGGGACTGATCCAGGACGGTCAGCTCCCCGCGGTCCTATAGTCCGCTTCGTCGAGTGCGAGTCCCCACGGAAACGTGTCCAAGTGCTGGCCGCCGGTGTGGGGCTCGTGCGGCTGCCAGGCCCCCGGTCCCATGAGGATGTGGGCTCCGGCCTTCCTCAGCTCAGTGACGCTGCGCTGGAAGGCGAAGTGCGCGGCCAGAGCCGAGTTGACGAACGGCAGGACGATGACCGGGATACCCAATCCGAATACCTCGGCCAGAACACCAAGGGCGTAGTTGTCGCTGGTACCGGCAGCCCATTTGTTGATCGTATTGTAGGTCGCCGGGGCGACGATGATCGTGTCTGCCTGGGGGAACGAGTTCGATCGTGGCTCGCCTGGCTGGCGGTAGACGCTCTTCACAGGATGACCGGTTTGTTCTTCAAGTGCTGGTATGTTGATGAACGCCACGGCCGCCGGTGTGGTGATCAGGCAGACGTCCCATCCTCGGGTTTGAGTGAGGGGCCACGAGACGGTCAACGTGGGGCGCGACTCCTGCCGCGCAGCGGGCACCACTCCGATGGCTGATGTGAACGGATGCTGCCGCGCCCAGCCTTCGCGTGCCAACAGCCGCAGGCACATCGGCCGTGTCAGCTTGGGTCCGTCAGCCCTGAGGCTCGCCCAGGCTGCCGCCGCAAGCCATCAGGGACGAAGCTAAGGTTGGGTCGACACGATGCGCACCGATGCGGAGGCTAGCCATGGACGCGACGGCGCAGCCCTACCCTGAGCCCCACGAGTGGGTTGATGAACCCGACCCCGACACCAAGCGCGCGATCGACGAGGCCCACGAGGATGTCGAGGCGGGTCGCACCGTCTTCTGCCTGTCCGACGCTGCGTTCGATGCCCTTCTGGACGAGCTGGACCAGTTGGCCGTCGAGGAGCACCCGAAGGCAAGCTGATGAGCCGCGTACCTCCCGTGAGCTCGGAATGATCGACGCACTATCGTGACGGCGTGCCCGCGTACGAGCAGGTGGCCCGCTTCGTGGCGGAGTACGCGCGGCTGACTCCCGAGCAGCGGCGAGCGTTCCGCCGCCCGGTCGTGCTGTTCCGCGAGGGCTTGGAGCCGGGCCAGTTCCACCCGAGCCTCGGGGTGAAGGGCTTCCGCTCGGAGCCGGGCGTGTTCGAGCTGCGCTGGGCGAAGGACGGCCGGGCGCTGTGGGAGTACGGGGACCCCGTCCCAGGCCGGGACGGCTCTCATGTGCGCTGGTTGCGGATTGGGACTCACGACATCTACAAAAGCCGATAGCCGCCACCGTCCCCGATCGATGGGATATGACCGAAAGACAGTCTGAACCGTCCCCTCTTGGGCGGTGTAAGTCTGCGCTCGCCCCCCTGCTACAGCCGAGGGGCTTTTCATTGGATGCCGCCCCGTCACCGGCCCCAGCCCCGGCCGGTGGGGAGATGGCCCCCGCCTCCTCTACGCCTTGTTGGCCGCCCTCGGTGACTACCCGGCCGCAGCCACCGGATTCCGGACCGCGATCGACGGTCTCCCCTCCGCGTTCCACCGCGACCGCGGTGTCTACCTCGCCCGCGAAGCCCTCGCGCACGCAGGAGCACGCGAACCCGAGCAAGCCGCGACACTCGGTCTCGACGCACTCACGGTCGGCGCCAGCACGCACTCCGGACGCATCATGACCAGTCTGCGGTCACTGCGTGACGCCGTCGCCGGATGGCAGACTGTCCCCCAGGTACGCGAGTTCCGCCAGGGGATGGACCAGGTCCCCACGGCCATCACCGTCTGACTACCATCCCGCCACCGGCCATCCGGTCCGCCTCCACCAGGGACTGGCCCCAGGGAAGAACGAGTTGCTCCATGCCCCAGCTCGACGACCACCGTTGGATGACCCGGGCCATCGAACTCGCCCACCGCTGCCCGCCCGCCACCGGCGCTTACTCGGTCGGCGCTGTCATCGTCGACGAGAACAACGAGGAGATCGCCTTCGGCTTCTCCCGTGAGGTCGACGACGCGGTGCACGCTGAGGAATCCGCCCTCGTGAAGATCGCCCCCGACGACCCGCGGCTCGCCACCGCGACGATCTACAGCACCCTCGAACCCTGCTCGCAGCGTAAGTCCCGGCCACGCACCTGCACCCAGCTCATCCTGGAAGCAAAAATCCCACGGGTGGTCATCGCCTGGCGCGAACCCAGCCTCTTCGTTGCTGACTGCCAAGGCTACGAACTCCTCACCCAAGCCGGCGTCACTGTCGCGGAACTGCCTGAGCTTGCCGAGAAGGCCCGAGCCATGAACGCCCACCTGTCGGTCTGAATCAAATTCATCGCCTTGCGTCTCGGAAATATAAGAAAAAAGAAACGCACGCCCTGTGGGGGGCGGTATCATGTTAAGTTTGTCTACTGTAGTCAGTAAGCCATGTAAGTCGGCATGGTCAACATCTCCAGCGGCCAGCTACTTGGATCAGGCTACCAGCGACGCGACAAAGGTTACGCATGGCCAGAAATCGCTGCGGACGAATCTTGGGGCGGTTCATACTTCCACGCCCTAGGTGCGGAATCTGCTTCGCTAATCCCAAGCGGGTGCCGAGGCATACGTCATCAAACCGGCTCTGCACAGTACGCCTGAAGCCGTGTTCGACGCCTGACGCTTCGCAACTTCAGGGCTGTAGCGGAGTGCGATGGCGATGGTGTCCGGAAACGGCGACGCACCCACTCCCGGCAAGATCATGATTGTCGAAGAAATGATTGCCGGGGAAACGGGTGTGTCGTGGTCGGGGGTACGTCGTTGGGTGTGGATATCGCGTGGATGGTCGGGCTGCCGGGTGGTGCACGTCGAGCGGCGGGAGTCGGGCTGGGTGCAGCTGTACCTGTCGTCGTTGGAGGGGATGGCGGTGTGTTACCCGGGCGGTGAGGCCAGGTCGGGGCCGCTGCGTGAGCGTGTCGAGCAGCGGCTGGCGCACCTGGTGATCCGGACGATGGCAGTGGTCTGGGACAAGCGGAGGCTGTACGGCGACAACGACGCGTGCGGGCAGCGGACCTTCGCCGAGACCGGGCCGATGGCCGTACGGGGGGCGCGGGTCTCGGTGTCGGGCCGGGAGACGAGGGGCCATCTCGTCGGGGGACTGGCTGGTCCCGGTGCGCCGGGTCGCCGACGCGCTCGGGTCCAGCTGGCACACGGCCCAGGATGCGCTGGACCGGTTGGCCGAGCTGGCCGGGATCACGGTGTCACTCTCCCTACCGACACCGCGGGGGCATCAATGCCACGGGCGGCGTGGGGGTGGGGTGCGCGCCGGTCGCGGCGGTCGGTGTCCGAGCCGCGGTCCAGGGTGGGTGTGCTCGGGATCGACTATCGCCGCGGCCGGCCCCGCTATCACCAGGACCCGGTCAGTGGCTGCTGGGTGGCGGACGCGGACCGGTGCGCGACCGGGCTGTTCGACGCGACCGGCGGGCATTGCCTGCTCGGGGTCGTCGAGGGCCGGACCGTTGCGGGCGACGTCGACTGGCTGGCCGCCCAGCCCGAGCAGTGACGCGCCGGGATCTGGGCCGTCACGATCGACATGTCCACGACCTACGCCTATGCCGCCCGCGAGGCGCTGCCCCACGCCCTGCTCGCGATCGACGGTTTCCACGTCAGCCGAGGTGGGACAACGTCTCGGAGAGCAGGACGGTCAGGTGTACCGTACTGGGTATCATCCCTGGTCAGGAGCCGCACGGATCGCCCCCGGTTTGGCTGGCCTGGATCGTCCACTCCGGCGATCTCGCCGGAGTGGAACTGCTCCCAAAGGGTTTATGAGTGTGCTGTGCCCGGATTCTTCGTCCCCTCGGTCTGGCATCAATCGCTTTCACCGCCTGGCTCGGTCGCACCGGCGAACCCGGCTGGCGACATCGCCGGCATGCGGGAGCCGGGGTCACCCGGTCAGCGAAAATGACCGGGTAGATCACCGCGGCCCGCGACGCCGAGTTTGCGATAGATACCGGTCAGGGCCTTCTCCACAGCCGAGGGCGTGACGTGCAGGTGTCGGGCGATGGCGGCATTCGTCTGGCCGGAGGCCGCGCAGCGGGCTATCTGCAGCTCGCGGTCGGTGAGCGCAGCGACGCCGGAGCCCCGGGGGCGACGCGGGCGTCCGCCGGCCATCGCCAGGCGCTCAGCGGCCTGGTCGGCCAGGGCCTGCGCACCGCAGCTCGCAGCGAGGTCTACGGCCTGCTGGAGCACCTCACGAGCCTCGCGCTTGCGGGCTGCGCGGCGCAGCGCGTCGCCGTACTCGGTAAGGGCGAGGGCGTGCTCGTACCGGGCCGGGGAGGCCTCCAGGCTGCGCACCGACTCGGCCAGCAGGGCCAGCCCGGCCGACCCGCCGGTGACGGTACCGGCAGCGCACAGCGTCTGGCCGATGGCTGAGGCGACGCCGGTGCGCCGCGCCTACGAGACGGCCTGGTCCGCCAGCTCCCGTGCCCGCGCCGGGTCGGTGTGCCGCCGGGCCTGGGCAAGCAGCCCCAGCCATGGGCACCATGCTGGGTTGACCGCGCCGCGGGCGTCCAACCGCCGGCCCAGATCGGTCAGGACATCGTCGGCCTCGACGGTTCGGCCCTGGGCCAGGCTCAGCTCGGCGCGGACGAGCTGCGGCAGTGGGATTGTCACCGCCTCCGGGAAAGGGCCGCCGTAACTGTGGGCCGCGGTGACCTGCTCCGCTGACTCGATCTTTCCCTGGGCGACCAGCGCCTGCAGCAGGGTGCCCAGCGCGAACCAACGGGCGGGGCTGCGCGGCGCGAGGGAGTCGGCACACCGCAGTGCCCGGCGGGCAGCAGACTCGGCGTCGACGAGCCGCCCGGTGCGGTAGTGGATCTGGCCGTGCAGGGCGTAGCCGAACGCCAGATGGGTACCGTGCCAGCCCTGCTTCTTCAGCTCCGCCAGGCCCGTCGCATGCAGCTCCAGCGCCCGCTCGGGTCGGTCGCAGTACAGGTGACACAGCGCGACCAGGACGGGGATCTCGAACCCCCAGTCCTCGTCCACCCAGCTCATCCCGGTGCCCAGCGCGGCCGCCGCCAGGCCGAGGACAGTATCTGCCGGCTCCCCACGCAACATCGCGTCCCAGGCCCGCAGGCCCAGCAGCGACTGTTCGGTGACCGTCCGCCCGGACATCCCCCGCACCAGACGTGCCAGCCGCCGGGAACGGGCGTGCGCGTCGTCATCGTCCATCCAGAACATTGCCCACAGCATGTGCTCGGCACGCAGCCGTAGCCGGGCCTGGTGGGTCGCCGCCGTGCGGGCCTCGACGTCGAGCAGCCGGACCGCATCGGCCATCCGGTCGTCGTGGGCCAGCGACTTCGCCAGCCGCAGTGCTACGGTCTCCCGCAGCCCCGGCCGCAGACCGGGCTGCGCGAGGGCTGCGGACAGATGAAATATCGCCTGCTGGGGGTCCCGTACCAGGGTGGCCAGGCCGAGACTGTGCAGCACCTCGGCGGCCGCATCCGGCGGGGGCGGCTCACGCCGGGCCCGGTCCAGGAACACGGCTGCTTCGGCGGGCGAGCCCGTGGCCAGGCTGAGCCGGCCGGCCGCAAGCAGGATTCCGGCGGCCCACCCGTCACCCCGCGGGGGCAGCGACAGCAGGTGTGCCGCCGCGTCGAGGCAGCCATATGGCCGTGGTCCAGCAGAAGCCGGGCCGCGGCCAGGCGCAGCCGGATGTGGTCCGGGCGGGGAAGCGACCGCAGCACCGCGTCGGCGTACAGCGGATGTGGGAACGTGGGCGGATCGCCGGGACCATCGGGCCGCAGGACGAGCGCGGCCCGTAGCCGGCCGGCCGCCTCCTCGGCCTGCAGCCGGCTCAGGCCCGCCACCCGGGCGGCCAGGTCGAGGGTAGCCCGAGAGCTGAGGATCGCCACCGCTCTGGCCAGCTCCGTCGTCGCCGGGCCGAGCCGGTCGAGCTGTGCCAGCAGGTGGGCGGCCAGCGTCCTCGACGCCAGCGCGGTCAGGGCGGGCAGCCCCGCGCCGGTCGGCGTGACATCCTGTGCCCGAGCCCGGGACAGCACGTCGACGAGGACGAGCGGTATACCTCCGGTCAGCTCGCCGGCCCGCTCGCAGAACGGCTCCTGCGCCCCGTCGCCGAGCGCGTGGCGGACGAGCTCGGCGACACCTCCGGCGCTGAGCGGCCGCAGTCGGTGGCTGGCCGCGGCGGCGACGGCCGAGATGGCGGACGGGAAACGGCGGGGGAGCTCCTCGGGGCGGCAGGCCATGACTATCGCGACCGGCAGCATCTCCACCTGCGACGCGAACGTGGAGATCCAGCCGTAGGAGGAGCGGTCGGCCCAGTGGGCGTCGTCCACCGTCAGCAACAGCGGCCCCCGTAGCCTGCTCAGCCCGTCGGCGACGTCCCGCGGGTCCGGGCCGTGCCCACTCTGCCTGCTGGACGCACCGGACGCACCGGGTGGGCCGGAGACGTCACCGCGGACACCGAGGCCGACGGCCCGGGCGAGGATCTCCCCGTGCTCGCCCACCAGCTCCCCCAGCTCGGCCGGTGTGTGCGACAGCAGCTCACGCTGGAACAACTGGGCGGTGACGAACCAGGGGGAGTCCTGGTAAGAAAGGTCGCCGCGGGCAGCGAGGACGGTGACACCCGCTGAGCGCGCGAGCTCGCGGATCCGCGCCAGCAGAGCCGTCTTTCCCAGGCCGGCCTGGCCCTCCACCAGCAGCACTCCGCCACCGGTCGCGGCGCCACCGAACGCGGGCCGCCCCTGCACCGGGCCGGCGATCCGCCCGATCAGGGTCTCGGCTGCCGATAGCTCCGCGCCGCGTTCCAACAGAGGGGGCGCCTGCGTCGGCCAGCCTGCCCATCCGTCGCCTGCCCACCGGCCGGCCCGCCCATCGCCGGGCTGCTGGGGCATGGTCAGCCCACCGGAAGCAGGACGGCCCGGGTGTAAAGCGCGGGGGCGGCTGCGATCAGTGCTGTGTCGAGATGCAGCACCAGCCGTCCCGGTTCGTGATGCACCCTCAGACCGGCGGCGCCATAGCCTTCCAGCATGATCTCGCCGGTGCCGCGGCCATGGTCGAGCACCCCGTGGGCCCGGCCGTTCGCGACGTGTGAACGGCGGTACCGCAAACCGGCGGGGCTCAGATCCGTCGTGGAGCGGCCATCGGTGATGTACGAGGTGTGCACGCCCGCGAAACGACCGTCGGCAGCTACCTGAATGTCGAGGTGGAAATCCTTCAGGTGGAAGCCCTGGTGCTCGGCCGCCCCCGGGACCAGCCGCTCCACGGAGCACCAGCGCCCCGCATACCCCCGCCGGCCGACGGATCCCGACCCGGCCCGTCTCCCCCGATTACCGAACACGGACGCATCGTAGGCTGCGGATCACCCGGCCTTACAGTGGAGAAACCCATGCGTCTTCCCAGGCCCCTGCCAGGACGGGACGCTCGGGACGCC
Organism: Frankia sp. CgKIO3; assembly: GCF_977946435.1. Lineage (NCBI taxonomy): Bacteria > Bacillati > Actinomycetota > Actinomycetes > Frankiales > Frankiaceae > Frankia > Frankia sp. CgKIO3. The sequence continues at coordinate 11,987 of NZ_CDWTMO010000100.1, forward strand.
ACCCCGGTCAGCCGCCGCCCGGAGGATCCAGGTCCAGGTCCGGGCCCGGATCCTCCCTGCTCGGCGGATCGTCAGGGTCCAGCGGGGAAAGAGGATGGGGACCTGGGCCCCGCAGGCCGAGATACAGCCCGGCGAGTTCGGCGCGTGAGGCGACACCGTGCAGCCGGTAGAGGTCGCGGGCCAGGTTCTCGGCATGGCCCCGGGAGATGTAAAGCTCGGCGGAGATCGCGTCGAAGTCGTCGCCGCGGAGAATGCGCCGCAGCAGTTGCAGTTTCAGGCGCGTCATCCCCGTGCGCGAGCCCGCGGCGGCATCCGGGCCGCCGAGGGACGCCAGCAGCCGGTGACAGCGCTCCGCGTAGGTCCGGGCGCCGAGGCTGGTGAAGGTTTCCAGGGCGGACCGGAGATTCTCCTCGGCTTTCGGCCGCCGGCGTAGGCTCCGGTTCACCTCGCCGGCGCGCAGCCGAGCCAGGGCGGCGGGGAAGACCATGTGCAGCCGGTCCGCTTCGGCCGCGGCGTGTTCCAGTAGCTCCATGGCCTCGGGCCGGCGGCCGCGTGCGGCGAGCAGCGTCCCACGGGCCCGCGCCGCGGCGGCCAGCGCGCAGGGCGAGGCACGGGTCCGGGCCTGCGCCTCGTAGTGGTCCAGCTCGGCCTCGGCCTCGTCGTGGCGGCGAAGCCGGACCAGTGCTTCGACGTGGAGGTCGCGCCAGTCGAAGACGCCGGGGGCGGTGGCCCCGTCCGGATGGGCGAGTTGGGCCACCCGGGAGCAGGCTGCGACAACCCCGGCCGGGTCGTCGAGGGCTGCGGCGAGGTGCGCGGCGGCCGTGGTGTGGAACGCGCACAGCGCTGGAACTTCATGGGCACCGTTTTCCGCCGCGCGGGTGAGCAGCCGGCCCGCCTCGGCCGCCTCCCCCCGGGCGGCCGGGACGAGCGCGGCGGTTGCGTAGACGAAGGCGATGACCCACACGTGCCCGGCAGATTCCGCGAGTGCGACGGCGTCGCGCCCCCCGGCCGCGGACTCGGCCCACCTCCCAGAACGGAAGGTGGCCTCCGCGTAGTGGGCCAGTCCGATGAACCGCAGATGCACCGATTCGATGTCGGCGTAGCCACCGGGGGCGAGCTGTTCGGCCGCGGCGGCCAGATTCCCCGACCACAGGTGCGTCACCCCGCGGCCGACTCGCAGCGTGGCCAGGGTATGCGCGGTCGGGGCGAGGGTGCCGCCGGCCGCGTCGAGCTCCGCCAGGGCCTGCTGGCCACCGTGCTCGGCCGTGAGTGCGGTGGCCACGAAGACCAGCCCCAGAGCCCGATGGGCGGACGAGGCCGCCGTCTCCGCGAAGGCGCGCCGGCCCCAGAGCTGTGCCTCACGGTAGTGGCCGGCCGGGATGTTCACCTGGGCCAGCCAGGCGGCACTCTGCGCCGCGGTCGCCGCGTCGCCCGTGGAACGCGCCTCAGCCCAGCTGCCCACCAGACCGCGTTCGCCTGCCTCCCGGTCGCCCGACAGCAGGTCCAGATGGGCGCGCACGTAGCGGTATCGGGCTGGTCTTTCCGGGTCGCGGCCCGCACCGTCGCCCAGCGCCGCGGCCGCCTCGTCCTGTTCACCGCACTGCAGGAACGACATCGCCGCGTCCAGCCGCAGGCCGCGGGCTCGGGCCTGGTCCGGGCTCACCGCGGCGGCGAGCATGAGATGGTCCGCCGAGCGGATGTGCAGACCGGCGGCTGATTCGGTTGCGGCCTGCTGCTCCAGCTCGACCGCGAGCGCGCCGTCCGGGACTAGCGTGGCCGCGGCGCGGTGCTCCAACGCGGTGGCCGGGTCGGTGGATGACCGGGCCACCGCCAGGTGCAGCGCTGTCCGCTCGGCGAGGTCGAGGGCGTGGTAGACCGCCGCGCGGATCAGCGCATGCGGCGGGACCACCCGCAGGTGCGGCGGCTGACCGGACGTGGTGACCAGACCGTGGCGCAGGGCGTCCCCGAGAGCACTGGCCGGGTTGGCGACATCGGCAATCACGGCGGCCTGCGCCGGCGCACAGGCCCGACCCAGGACGGTGACCACTGCGGCGAACCGGCGCCCGTCCGGCGGGCAGGCGGCAAGACGACGATGGACCAGTGAGGCCAGCGACTCCGGCGGCGGTGGTGCCCCCACATCCGTCGCCGGGGCGATCGCGTTCCCGCCCTGGTGGGCAAGCAGCATCGCAAGCCACAGGGGATTTCCCCCGGTGGCATCGACGAGGGACTGCAGTCGGCGACGCGGCTGGCGCCCGGCCCCGACCGCGTCGCACAGCTCATCGAGTTCGTCGGCGTCGAAGCCGTCGAGGCGCAGGACGGTCCCGCCCACCTCGGCGTGACGGCGCAGCTCGTCGAGGCCCGGGGAGCTGTGTGGACGCCCGGTCAGCACCAGCAGCAGCCTGCCGGAACGCAGCAGCAGATAGTTGACCAGCCGTAGCGAGGGCTGATCGCACCAGTGGATGTCGTCGAGGTGCAGAACGACCGGCCCGGCGGCGCACAGGTCCGTGACGGCACGGGTCAGCAGGTCGCCGGTCCAGCGGATCCGCTGGTCGTCGAGAGGCCTGGAAGCATCGCCAGCCATGGTGGCCGGGGCGCCCAGCACGTCGAGCAAACAAGCCGAAAGTTCCAGATCGTGCCTACGCTCGCCTTCACCAGCCGCGACGCGGAAGACACGGACCGTGGGCCCGGCCTCTGCCGCGGAGCCATCACCGGAGTTTTCGCCGCGGTCGGCTGCCAGGTCCGTTAGGAACCGGTTCAACAACGTGGTCTTCCCGACCCCGGCGCGGCCTTCGACTAGGACACAACGGCACCCGTACGCGGCGACAGCGGCGGCGAACTGTGCCGCGAGTTGGCCGAGCTCAGCTGACCGACCGACGAAAACAGTCGTGTTCGAACTCACTCACCGCACCCCCGCCGCACGGTCCGAGATCCCACCTGTGGATCACAGTACCGGCAGACGGACAGCCAGGGTTGGCCGAGATGTGCGGCCGCGGTGGTCAGGCGAGACGGGACCGCCAGGTGTGCCTCGCCCGTGCCCTGCGCCGGGCCCGCGCGGCGTGGACGTCCTGCCTGCCCGCGTTGAGGAGTCTCCACATAGAATTCGTAATGAAGTAATTAATGCAAGTCAATATGCGTCTTCGCAGGTCACGCGCTCGCGAGGACCCCGAAGTGAAC
>NZ_CDWTMO010000100.1:15185-15915 GCF_977946435.1 Frankia sp. CgKIO3
CAAGTTATTTCATTCCGAATCCATAGGTACCCCCAGAGCTTTACCCCTGGCCGCTCCGGAGGAGAACCGCCCGCCGGTACAGGCGAGGGCTGCCCGGGATGAGCCCCGTGTCGAGCAGAAGGGTGATCTGGCCGGGTGCCGACTCGAAACCGAAGGCACTGCGCCCGGTATCGGCCAGCACGATCCGGCCGCGCCCGGACGCCGTGTCGAGGAGGCCGTGTGCCGGGTACAGCCGATCCCCGCGCCGGCAGTCCCGCGCTGGAACCCCGAATGGGCCGAACACCGGCACGTCGACGCAGAAATACCCCGCATGGCTGCCCCGGAAGAGCCCGTCCGGCCCAATGACGATGTCCAGATAGAAATCCCGCAGCCCGCCGGACCCCGGGCTCACCCGCTCCAGGGAGTACCAGCGCCCGGCGATCCGCGCTGCTTCCGCAGGCTTCTGGGGCCTCGCCCCGCCGCCCCTTCCCTCCGCCACGTCTCGCCCGCAGGTCCCGGAGGCAGGCGTTCCGGTCTCATGGGTTCCCGGTCGGACACCGCTTGCCCCAGGCCGGCCGCCGGCCTCCCGGCGGCGCTCGATCACCTCCGCAGCCAGCTGGGCAAGGGCCCGCAATACCTGCCCGCTCCCGCTTCCCCGACTCATGCGACCGCCATCCCGATCATCGCAGCCCCGGACCCCGGCGCGGGCATGTCCTGTTCCGCCGTACCGTCCCCGGCCCGGCAGCATGTG
>NZ_CDWTMO010000101.1:0-15807 GCF_977946435.1 Frankia sp. CgKIO3
CTCCGAAGACGCGGCCTGCCCGGCACCCAGCATGCCATCCGGACATCGGCCGTGGCTATCCGAGGAGATTTTAATTTTAACGTCGATGCCAGGCGCATCAAACCTAGACCGGCCGTTAGAATAACGGACCCGCGGGTCCGCGGCACGCCAAGCATGAACAGGTGCCCGCCACGCAGGGAGGGCCGGTCGGGGCTGCGAAGCCAGATGAGCAAACTATACGCGAGGACGGCGAGACGGAAGCGCCGGCAGCTGTTCTGGCCGGCCTGGTTGCGGTTCGGTCCGCCTGATGCATCCCTGACCACACATTGAGGTTGGCGACCGTGCCCGTGTTGTGCGACCGGCTACGGTCCGGGACGGATACGGCGCAGTACGCTCCCTTTTAGTACGCACCCTCGCGGCGCAGGACCGCGAACACGGTACGCCAGAGGATGTAGAAGTCGAGGGGCAGCGACCAGTTCTGCACGTACCGCAGATCCAAGCGCACCGACTCGTCCCATTCGAGGTCCGACCGGCCGCTGATCTGCCACAGGCCGGTCAGCCCCGGCTTCACCATCAGCCGGCGGTGCACGTCGTCCTCATAGCGGGCGACCTCCGACGGCAGCGGCGGGCGCGGCCCCACCAGCGACATCGTGCCGCCCAGCACGTTGAACAACTGCGGCAGCTCGTCGAGCGACCACTTGCGCAGGAACTTCCCGACCTTGGTGATCCGCGGGTCGTCACGCATCTTGAACAGCAGCCCCTCGGCCCGTTCGTTGCGGGACTCCAGCTCCGCCTTACGCGCCTCCGCGTCGACGTACATCGACCGGAACTTGTACATGGTGAAGTGCTCACCACCCCGCCCCACCCGGGTCTGCTTGAACAACGCCGGGCCGCGGCTGGTCAGTCGCACCGCGAGCCCGAGACCGAGCAGCAACGGGGAGAACAGCAGGATGATCGTTCCGGCCACGCACCGGTCGAAGACCATCTTCATCACCCGACGGGTACCGGTGAGCTCCGGCTCCTCGATGTGCAGCAGCGGCAGCCCGGCCACCGGACGGATCGAGATCCGCGGCCCGGTCACGTCGGTCAGCGCCGAGGAGACCAGCACGTCGACGTCGCTGCCCTCCAGCGTCCACAGCACCCGGCGCAGCGTCTCGCCGTCCATCTGCGGACTGATCGCGACCGTGGTGGCGTGCGTGGCCGTGATGGCAGTGTGCAGGGTCTCCGAGGTGCCGACGATCGGCACCCCCAGCAGGTCGAACCCACTGCGTTCCGGCCGGTCGTGACTGTGCCGGCCGGGCGAGCGGTCAAGCACGACACCGACGACCGCCCAGCCCGACGTCGGATCGCGCTGGGCCAGCCGGACCAGGGTGGCAGCCGACTCCCCGGCCCCGACCACGAGCACCCGGTGCAGGCAACGACCCGCCCGGCGCATCCGGTGCAGGTAGCCGCGCGCGGCGGCGCGGCCGGCCACGGTCAGCAGCAGCGCCGCCGGGAAGGCGATCAGCACGTAGGCACGCGCGAGCTCGGCCTTGGTCGCATAGGACAGGACGGCCACCACCGCGGTGAGCTGCGCGGCGGCGTTGAGGACCCGGCGGAACTCCTCCGAGCCACTGCCGAGGAACCGGCTCTCGTACGCCCGGCTCAGGTACATCGACAACACCCATGCGACGGGCAGCAGGATCGACATGGCGACATACGGCGTCGCGGAGACCGGCTTCAGGTCGAACTCGACCAGTCCGCCGAACCGGACCAGGTGGGCCACTCCCGCCGCGACCACGCAGGCGGCCGCGTCGGAGCCCACGAGCAGCCAGCCGTACGGCCGTTCCCAGCGAACCTTCGCCCGGTAGCCGACGGCACCGTCGGACGCTCGGTCCGCGCCCACCTCGTAGCGGTCGTACCAGGCGGGCCCATCGGCCCCGTCGAGCGGTTTCGGGATGGCATCCGTGCCCGGCCCCGCGGCCAATCCCACCTGTGCATGGCTGAAGACAGTGCCCGTCACCTGGCAGACCCCCCACGGCCGCAACATCTTCGGACCGACGACGGGGAGAACACTGGTTGGCGCCGACAACGCGTGTCACCTGTGTATCGACGCGCCCCGGCCTGGTGCCGAGCCCCCGAACCCGCCGCACCACCGACCATCCGGACCCCCCATCCGACCGGCACTGCACGTACGCGCGTAACTCTAACGTGCCGAGATGGGAGGATCCACGGCGTCAACCCACGATGACTCATACGCGTAACAAAAATCGCAACTAGGCGTCCAGCGACACCACGGTCAAGCAACACCGGACAGGTACGCCCGTAGCAGCCGCTCGGCCTCGTCGATCGCGGCGAGCTCGACGTACTCGTCCCGGGTATGGGCCAGGTTGGGATCGCCCGGCCCGTAGTTGAGCGCCGGGATTCCGAGCTCGGCGAAGCGCGCCACGTCCGTCCAGCCGTACTTCGCCACCGGCACTCGACCGGTGGCGACGACGAACGCCGCCGCGGGCGGGGCGGCGAGCCCGGGCAGCGCCCCGCCAGCGAGATCGGTGACCTCGACGTCGTAGCCCCCCAACACCTCGCGGACATGCTCCACCGCCTCGTCGGGGCCGCGGTCCGGGGCGAACCGGAAGTTTACCGTGACCTGGCACCGGTCGGGGATCACGTTGCCCGCTACCCCACCGTCGATCCGCACCGCGCAGAGCCCCTCGCGGTAAGTGCAGCCGTCCAGCGTCACCGTCCGCGCCCGGTAGCCGGCGAGGCGGCGGAGCAGATCGCCGGCCTTGTGGATGGCGTTGTCCCCGAGCCACGACCGGGCCGAGTGCGCCCGGGTGCCGGGGAGCGTCACGACCACCCGCAGGGTGCCCTGGCAACCCGCCTCGATCTCGCCGGAGGTCGGTTCCATCAGGATGGCCAGATCCGCCGCCAGCCAGTCCCGGTGCCGGGCGGCGAGCCGGCGCAGCCCGTTGCGGGCCACCTCGACCTCCTCGTGGTCATAGCAAACCCAGGTGACGTCGTGACTCATCGCGCCGGGCGTGGCGACCGGGAGCGTGCCCGCGAGCCGCAGCGCGACCGCGACCCCTGCCTTCATGTCCGAGGTCCCGCAGCCGTAGAGCCGCCCGCCCACCACACGCGAGGGCAGGTTGCCCGCCAGCGGAACGGTGTCCAGATGGCCGGCGAGCAGGATCCGGCCGGGCAGCCCCAGCTCGGTCCTGGCCACCACGGCGTCACCGTCCCGGTCGACCCGCAGCCCGTCCACCGCGGTGAGCGCCTTCTCCACCGCATCCGCGAGGGCGGCCTCGTCCCCACTTACCGAGGGCACGTCGACCAGCGCCCGGGTCAGCTCGCCGACGGGCGCCGTGAGGTCGAGGCTCATGCCGTCACCCTACGGCCACCGGGCCAGCGAATCGTTAACCGGTGACAGGATCGTTAGCCGGCGACGCCGTGCTCCCGCAGGATGTCGTTCAGCGCCAGCTTGTCGTGGATCTCGCCCTCGGCGAGCGTCCGCAGCACCAGGATGCAGGGCATCGCGAACTCCCCGCCCGGGAACGACTTCACCCGGTTGGAACCGACCGCGACCGCCCGCTCCGGGATCTCCCCGCGCGGGTATTCCGCGCCGGTCGTGGCGTCGAAGACATGGGTGGAGGCGGTCAGGATCGCCCCGGCGCCGAGTTTGGCCCCGCGGCGCACCCGCGCGCCGTCCACCACCATGCAGCGACTGCCGACGAAGGCGTCGTCCTCGACGACGACAGGGACCGCGTTCGGCGGCTCCAGAACCCCGCCGAGCCCGGCCCCACCGGACAGGTGCACGTTGCGGCTGACCTGGGCGCAGGACCCGACCGTGGCCCAGGTGTCGACGAGGGTGCCGGCACCGACGTAGCCGCCGATGTTGGTGTAGCTCGGCATGAGGACGGCCCCGGGCTCGACGTGCGCGCCCCAGCGCACGATCGCGCCCGGTACCACCCGCACGCCGTCGAATCGGGTCTTGAGCGGCACCCGGTCATGGAAGCGGAAGTCACCCGCGGACGACTCGACCATGGCGAGAACCTTGAAGGACAGCAGGATCGCCCGCTTGGCCCGCTCGTCAACGGCGACCGAGCCGCCCGCGGTGACCGTGGCGACCCGGGCCACGCCCGCATCGATGGCGTCGACGGCGGCCACCACGATCTTGCGGGCGTCGGCGTCGTCAGTGTTCAGCTCCGCCCGCCGTTCCCACAGTTCGTCGACGGCGGGATCGATCGGAGAGTCGAGGGATGTGTTCGAGGCGCTCACAAGCCCGACCCTACGAGGTGGCCCCGGCCTCGCGAGGTAGCGGGGCCACGGATCCGGGCCGGGTGCTAACGGATGTCCGGCTCGGCGCCCCCATAGCTACCCTGAGCGATCGACTGACCGTAGTCGGGCCGAGCGCCGTGGCCAGGCCGAGCGCCGTAGTCGGGCTGCCCCGTGGCGGCGACCGGCGACAGCATCGTCATCCGTTCGGGAACGGTCGCCACCTGCGAGTCCGCAGCGGTCAGGGCGATCCGGACGTGATACCGGCCAGCCTCCCCGTAAAACGTCCCGGGCGCGACGAGTATCCCGACCTCGGCCAGCGCGTCCACCGTGGCCCAGGCGTCCTCACCCCGGGTTGCCCACAGGTAGAGGCCGGCCTCGCTGTGATCGATGGTGAATCCCGCGACCGCGAGTGCCGCCGCGAGGACGGCCCGCCGGTTGGCGTAGCGCGCCCGCTGATCCGCCACATGCATGTCGTCGGCGTACGCGGCCGCCATGGCGGCCTGCACGGGCGTCGGCATCATGAAGCCGGCGTGCTTGCGGACCGCGAGGAGGCCCTCGACCAGGGCCGAGTCACCGGTGACGAACCCGGCCCGGTATCCCGCGAGGTTGGACCGCTTCGACAGCGAATGCACCGCCAGCAGTCCCTCGTGGGAGCCGCCGCACACGTCGGGGTGCAGCACCGAGACGGGCCGGCTCTCCCAGCCCAGCTCGATGTAGCACTCGTCGCTGGCGACGATCACACCGCGCTCCCGCGCCCAGGTGACCACGGCGCGCATCTCGTCGACCGTGAGCACCCGCCCGGTCGGGTTCCCCGGCGAGTTCAACCAGATCAGGGTCACCCCGTCGGCCGGGCCCACCACCGGTTCGCAGCGGGCGAGCAGCGCGCCGACCTCGTAGGTCGGATAGGCCGGAGTCGGCACCCACACCCGGTCACCAGGTTCGAGCCCGAGCTGACCGGGGAGCTGAGCCACCAGTTCCTTCGTCCCGAGCACAGGCAGCACCGCGCCCGGGTCGACGAGCACGCCGAGCCGGCGGGCCAGCCAGCCGGCCGCCGCCTCGCTCAGCTCCGGGGTACCCGCGGTCAGCGGGTACCCCGGAGCGTCAGCGGAGCCGGCCAGCGCCTGCTGCACGACGGCCGGCGCGGCGTCGACCGGAGTACCCACCGAGAGGTCGACCAACCCGTAGGGATGCAGCCGGGCCTTCTCCTTGAAGGAGACCAGCTGGTCCCACGGGAAGTCGGGCAGCCGCACCCGGGACCGGGCCGGTGACCGCGGGACTCCGGAGATGTTGCCGGGTCTCCCAGGGCCGCTCAGGACTCGCCCTGAGGAGCCAGCGCGGCGACCGTCGGCGGGTCGAAGTCCAAGGCGCCGACCTTCGATGCGCCGCCAGGCGACCCGAGCTCCTCAAAGAAGTTCGCGTTGGTGTCGGTGTACCCCTTCCACTGATCGGGAACGTCGTCCTCGTAGTAGATGGCCTCCACCGGGCAGACCGGCTCACAGGCACCACAGTCGACGCACTCGTCAGGCTGGATGTAGAGCATCCGTCCGCCTTCGTAGATGCAGTCGACCGGGCACTCCTCGATGCAGGCCCTGTCCTTGACATCGACGCAGGGCTCTGCGATGACGTAGGTCACCGGTTTTTCCTCCTCGGGCTCACGGGCGACTGAGTCCTTAGTATCGACCTGGACAGTTCCGTGTCGACAACAAGGGCGTGCGCTGGTGGTGTATGTCGTCCGCATCACTCCGGCCGATATCGGCGCGCGAGTTATGCTCCGCCACCGCATCCCCGGACCGGTATCTCTCAGTGATGTTCTCGGAACGTTGCGGTCATGGTCATCGGGTGTGCTCACGGTTGTCACTGCCGAGGGCACACCCGTCCAGGTTACCGAGGATGCCGTCGTAGCGGCACGCGTCATCCCACCCCGCCCACCGACACGACGTACGCGGAATGTCCCGGGTGCGACGGCTCTCACGGAGATTGTCCCGAATACGACTACCCCGAAGGCGACTGTCCTGGGGACGACCGTCCCGGACCCGCCCGATCCGGACACGCCCGATCCAGAGGCGCCCGATTCGAAGGCGGCTGCCCCACCAGGAGCGGCTGCCCCGGAGGCGGCTGCCCCCGGCGTGAACGCTCCGAGCGAGCTCTCGTGAGCACCCGCAGCCGCGGCAGGTTCGCCGAGGTCGTGCGCCGCGAGCCGATCGACCTGGCGGTCGCCTGCCATCTGCTCACCGCCGAGGTCGACCCGGCAGCCGACATCCCCGACGCCACCGCCACCCTGAACGCCCTCGACACACTCGCCGCGCAGGCCCGTCCACTGCTCGCCGCGCGGACGACCTCGAGCCGACGGTCCCGGTTCCCCCGGGCCGACCACGGTACGCCGATGGCACGCCAGACCGGCGCACCGGGGCAGGCACCACCCGGGCAGGCACAGCCGGGATCCGGATCCGAGGCGGCGGGGCGCTTGGAGGGGGTCGGCCCGGGAGCGGGGGATTTCGACCCGAGGATCGCCGCCGAGACGCTGCACGAGTCCCTGGGGCTCGCCGCCGGCTTCGCCGGGGCCGAGGACGACTACACCGACCTCCGCTCCTCGCTGCTCCCCGATGTGCTGCGCCGGCGGCGCGGCCTGCCGATCCTGCTCTCCGTCGTCTGGCTCGAGGTGGCCGCCCGGCTCGGGGTCCCCGCCTATCCCGTCGGGCTTCCGGGGCACGTCGTGGTCGCGGTGGGTTCCCCCCAGGACCACGTGCTCGTCGATCCGTTCGCCGCCGGCCGGCTACTGACGGTGCACGACGCCGCAGAAAAGGTACGCGCGGCCGGGTTCGCCTTCACCCGTGCCCACCTCGCCCCGATGAGCGCGCAGGATGTGCTCACCCGGATCCTCGGCAACATCCGGGTCCTCGGGGCGCGCTCGGACGCGCCGCACATGCGGCTGTGGGCCGTCGAGCTGTCCCTGCTGCTCCCCCACCACCCGGCGAGCCTGCGCCGGGAGCGCGGCGAGCTCCGCGTCCGGTTGGGCGACTTTCTCGGCGGGGCCACCGATCTGGCCGCGTTCGCCAACACGGTGGCCGCGGTCGAGCCGGCCGCCGCGGCGGCCGCCCGCCAAGCCGCCGCCGCGGCCCGCGCCCGGCTCAACTAGCCCCGGAGACCGCCCGCTCGCCTCGGGAATCGCCCGTTAGCTTCGGGAACCGTCTGTTTCCCTCCGCGCCTCTGTTCCTCCCGTATCCGCACCCACCGGGTCGAGGTAGCGCCCGTCGTAGAAGACGAGCGGTCCGACATCGTCCCGCGGCTGGGCGAACGAGACGACCTCACCGAGGACGAGGGTGTGATCCCCCCCGGGATGGGTCGTGACTGTCCGGCACTCGAAGACCGACAGCGCGCCGTCGAACAGGACCACTCCGGTCTCTGGCCCGATCGAGTGCTCCCATCCCGCGAACATGTCGCCGGGCTGGTCATACGCGCGTTTCGCAAAGTAGCGCGACGTCTCGGCCATGTCCTCGGCAAGCACCGAGACTCCCCACACCCCCGAGGCCATGAGCGGACCATGGAAGCGGGCGTCCCGGCGGATGCTGGCGAGCACCAGCAGCGGGTCGAGGGAGACCGAGACGAACGAGTTCGCCGTCATGCCGAGATGGCGACCGTCGGCGACGGTCGTGAGGACCGTCACTCCGGTAGCGAACCTGCCGACCGCCCTGCGGAAGTCCGCCGTCCGCAGCGTCGGCCGGTCGGCCTGGAGGGTCTGGGAGGTCTGGGAGGCGGGCGCGCCGGCCCGGTTCTCTCCACGGTGCGCAGGACTGCCCACCCGACCACGCTACCCGCTCCGCTCACCGCGTGGGCTCACCACGTGGGCGACAGTCCCCAAGGGCCGGTGACATCTCCCACATCACAAGAGCCGGTGACATCTCCCAGGGCGAGACGGACGACCGGGTGACCGGACGACCGGGTGGCCGGACCGGTGCTCAGCGACCGGGAGGAAGCACCGCGAGCCCCCGCCGTGCCCCGGCGAGGACGATGACCGCGATCGGGCTCAGTGCCCCGAGCAACAGGAACGCGTACCCGAATCCGCTCGCCCGCAACAACAGGTCCCCCTCGGGGCGGGAACTGGCGAACAGCAGCACGACGACGGCCCAGCCGATGAGCACGGTCGTGGGTCCCAGCCGGGTGCCCGTCAGCCACCGCACCAGCAGCGCGGCACCCCCGTTGCCCACCAGCGCGACCAGTACGCCGAGCGACAGCAGCATCCCCCCCGGCCGCGGACCGGCGGGAACGAGGAAGACGCCGTAGAGACCCAGCCCGACCCCCAGAAATACCCCCAGTGTGTAGGAGGCGGTCAGAAAGGCCCTGCCGGGTTGCGGGTCCGGGGACGGTTGCAACGACGGCCGCGCCGGCTGTCGGGACAACCGGGTTGAGGGCGGCGTCCGGCGGGGACCGGCGCTGGGACGGGGCATTCTCCGACAGTAGGACATCGTCCGCCGGGCCCGCCCGGTCCTCAGGCGGTCACCAGCTCGGCGGGTACGACGATCACGTCCACCAACGCGCCCCGCCGCCACACCGTGAGTTCCACTGACCGGCCGATCGTGCCCTCGGTCAGCAGTCGCTGGAGATCACCCGGGGTAACGACGGGCGTCCCGGCCACCGACAGGACGAGATCCCCGGTGAACAGCCCGGCGATCCCGGCCGGGCTGCCGACAACCACCTCGGCCAGCCAGACACCGTGGCGCTGCCCGATCCGCTCGGCCACGGCGGGCGGCAGCGGAACGCCCGCCCCCGCGACCCCCAGGTACGCCCGGCGGACCCGGCCGTCGCGCATCAACGCGGCGAGGATCTTCCTCGTCGTGTCGTTCACCGGGACGGCCAGCCCCAGGCCGACACCGGCGACAGCGGTGTTCACCCCCACCACCCGGGCGTCGGCCGTGACCAGCGCCCCGCCGGAGTTACCCGGGTTGAGGGCCGCGTCGGTCTGGATCACCTCGTCGACCACCCGCACGGCCGAGCCCGAACGGGTCGGCAACGACCGGCCGAGGGCGCTGACGACCCCGGCGGTCACGCTGCCGGTGAGCCCCAGCGGGTTGCCGACAGCCACGACGAGCTGGCCGACCCGCAGACCCGCGGCGTCCCCGAGGACGGCAGCCGGCGGGGTCGTGCCCCGGGCCCGCAGCACGGCCAGGTCCGAGAGCGGATCGGCACCCACCAGGTCGACCTCGCGCTCGGTGCCGTCCGCGAACTGCGCCAGCCCGACCGACGCTCCGGAGGTGGCCCGATGCCCCTCGACGACGTGCGCGGAGGTCAGCAGGAACCCGTCGTCGGTGAACACCACCCCGGAACCGGCCCCCGCGCCGCTCCGGGTACGCACCCGTAGGCTCGCCACCGACGGGGTCAGCGCCGCGGCCACCCGGGTCACGACCGCGGAATAGGCGTCCAGCGGCTCGACCGGCGGGGAACCGCCGGGCCGCGCCGGGTCGGGTCCGTCTCCCCTGGCACGTGTGGTCCGCATCCGACCTCCTCGGCCGACGCCACACTTACATTGATTACAGCGTTACGAACACGGGGCCGTCCAGAACATTCCCACCGAGGTGCCTGTGCCACCGCGGCCGGCAGGCGGGCGAGCGGGCCAGGTCGTCAGCGGGCCGGGGCGTTGGAGTCGATCAGGACTCACACACGAGACCGGCGAACAGGTCCCGCTCCCGCTCGCCCGGACCGTCCCCCGGCCCCCGGGCGCCCTCGGCCAGCACGAAGTGCTCGACACTCCAGGCTCGCTGACCGATGCCGTCGGCGAGCGCGAAAAAGAACCCGTCGACGCTCATCTGTGTCCGGTACGACCGCATGGCGGCGATCTTCGCCTCGAAGAAGTGGGGAGCGGAGAGCTCGGTCGTAATGTCCGCATCGTCGACAAGCGTCATCCCCAGCTCGTCCACGGACTTCAGACCCGCGAACGGGCTGCTCTCAGCGGCGGAATCGCGGAAGTACTCGAAGCCCGCGACGGCGCTCGACCGCGCCAGCGCCGTCTCGTAGCGCTTGGCGACCTGCCAGGCCGGACCGGCCTGCGGGGCGAAGGACGGGTCGGCGGCGTCGGTGAAGGCCCTCCGGGTGAGTTCGTGGGCCCGGATGTGATCGGGGTGCCCGTAACCACCGCGGGCGTCGTAGCTGACGAGCACCTGCGGCCGGACCTCGCGCACGATCCGCACCAGCTCCGCCGCGGCCTCGTCCAGGTCCGCCCGCCACAGACAGCGGGGATGGTCGTTGGCAGGGGTACCGATCATCCCGCTGTCCCGCCAACGCCCGGGACCGCCAAGAAAACGCTGGTCGGTGATGCCGAGCGCGGCGCAGGCACCGGCCAGCTCGCCGATCCGGTAGCCGCCGAGCTGATCGCCCCGATCCGCCTGCAGATTGATCAGCTCGGGCACCAGTACCTCTCCCTCCTCCCCCAATGTGCACGTCACGAGGGTGACGTGGGTGTCGGGGGCGGCGGCGTACGAGGCAAGCGCGATCCCCGTCGAGATCACCTCGTCATCGGGGTAGGCGTGCGCGAACATCGCCCGCCGGGCGGGAAGTGGCGCAGTAGAGGGTGATGATGGGGCAACTGTCGTCACATTGACGACCCTACGGGCGACTTTGCCGCAATCTGGGGACCGGGCTCAGGCTCGGCGGCGGGAACGGATCTTCTCGCGTTCGGCGGCGGTCAGCGCCACCTTGCGCAGCCGCACGAAGCCCGGGGTGACCTCCACGCACTCGTCCTCGCGGCAGAATTCCAACGCCTGCTCAAGGGTGAGTACCCGGTGCGGGGTGAGCCGGACCAGCTCGTCGCCGGTGGATGAACGCATGTTGGTGAGCTTCTTTTCCTTGGTCGGGTTGACGTCCATGTCGTCCGCCCGGGAGTTCTCACCCACGATCATGCCCTCGTAGACCTCGGTCGTCGGCCCGACAAACATCGTGCCGCGTTCCTGGAGGTTGAACAGGGCGTACGCGGTCGCCACCCCGCTGCGGTCGGCGACCATGGAGCCTGTCGCCCGGGTGCGCAGCTCCCCGAACCAGGGCTCGTACCGGTCGAAGACGTGGTGCAGCAGCCCGGTACCGCGGGTCTCGGTGAGGAACTCGGTCCGGAACCCGATCAGCCCGCGGGCCGGGACCAGGTACTCCAGCCGGATCCAGCCGGTGCCGTGGTTGACCATCTGCTCGACCCGGCCCTTGCGCAGCGCGAGCAGCTGGGTCAGCGTGCCGAGGAACTCCTCGGGCGCGTCGATGGTGAGGCGCTCCACCGGCTCGTGGATCTTGCCGTCGACAATGCGGGTGACGACCTGCGGCTTGCCGACGGTCAGCTCGAAGTCCTCGCGCCGCATCAGCTCGACGAGCACGGCGAGCTGCAGCTCCCCGCGGCCCTGCACCTCCCAGGTGTCCGGCCGCTCGGTGGGCAGTACCCGGATCGACACGTTGCCGATGAGCTCGGCGTCCAGCCGGTTCTTGACCAGCCGTGCCGTCAGCTTCTTGCCGGAACGGCCGGCGAGCGGGGAGGTGTTGATGCCAATCGTCATGCTGATGGACGGTTCGTCGACGGTGATGACCGGCAGCGGCCGGGGATCATCGGCGTCGGCGAGGGTCTCCCCGATCGTGATGTCGGGGATGCCAGCGATGGCGATGATGTCGCCCGGCCCGGCCGACTCCGCCGGCACCCGCTCGAGCGCCTGCGTCATCAGCATCTCGCTGATCTTGACGCGCTGCTGGCTGCCGTCGGCCCGGCACAGCGTCGCCGGCTGACCACGCTTGATCGTGCCGCTGTGCACCCGGCACAGCGCGAGCCGGCCGAGGTACGGGGACGCGTCGAGGTTGGTGACCAGGGCCTGCAGCGGCGCGTCCGGATCGAACGACGGGGCCGGCACGGTCTCCAGCAGAAGGTCGAACAGCGGCTTGAGATCGGGTGAGTCCGGGCTCACCCCGTCGGCCGGGCGGGTGGTGGAGGCACGGCCCGCCTTCGCGTTGCAGTAGACGATCGGGAAGTCGATCTGGTCCTCGTCGGCGTCGAGGTCGAGGAAAAGCTCGTAGGTCTCGTCGACCACCTCGGTGATCCGGGCGTCCGACCGGTCCACCTTGTTGATGACGAGCACCACCGGCAGCCGCGCCGCGAGCGCCTTGCGCAGGACGAAGCGCGTCTGGGGCAGTGGGCCCTCACTCGCGTCCACGAGCAGCAGGACGCCGTCGACCATCGACAGGCCACGCTCGACCTCACCGCCGAAGTCGGCGTGACCGGGCGTGTCGACGATGTTGATCGTGATGTCGCCGTAACGGACCGCGGTGTTCTTCGCGAGAATCGTGATGCCCTTCTCACGCTCCAGGTCCATCGAGTCCATCACGCGGTCGGTGAGCTCGGCATGCTCGCCGAACGCGCCGGACTGGCGCAGCATGGCGTCAACGAGGGTGGTCTTGCCGTGGTCGACATGGGCGATGATTGCCACGTTTCGAAGATCGGCACGAAGAGACACGGTGATGCGCTCCGGGGCGGACATGGGGTTCGCGACCCCGCAACAACGACGACGACGTCACCGCATGAAACGACGGTAACGCATGAACCGGTGACGCGAACGTTCTGGCGGGTGCCCGCCATGGTGTCGGCGCCGCGGCACGACGATCTGCCCGTCACGCGTACACCGGCAACGGTCGCACCGCCACTCATGGTACGGATGCCACGGCTACAACGGGCTTCACCGGTCCGCGACCTCCCGTCGCCGGCGTTCAGAAGAGCCGGCGTTCAGAAAAGCGATCCGGGAGTCGACAGCACGCGGCGCAACTCCGCCACCAGGGGCCCGTCGGCCGGCATCCACCGGACATCGTCCAGTTCGGCTACGCCGAGCCAGCGCAGCTCGTCATGCTCGACGGGCTGGGGCTGCCGGCGCGTCACCCGGCCGAGCCACACCCGCAGCACCCACCCGGGGCTGGACAGCCCGACCTCGCCGAGCGGCGGACCGACCTCGATCTCGACGTCGAGCTCCTCCCGGCACTCCCGGGCGAGCGCGTCGAGCTCGTGCTCGCCGGGCTCGACCTTGCCGCCCGGAAACTCCCACATCCCGGCATAGGGATGCGGTTCCCGGCGCCGGGCGGCCAGCACCCGGCGATCATCGTCGAGCAGCGCGACGGCGACGACCAGACGTCCCCTCACCACCGGGACGTCGCTGCCGTCCCGGTCCTCGGGTGTTCCACGCCGTCGTCCATGGGTAGAAGGGAGGGCATCCAAGCCCTCCACATCCGCGTTCATGGTGCCGGACTCTCCCAGAGTCCGGCCAGCCGTGGATCCGTTCCCGGCGGATCGTGTCTGATGAGCCTTTCGGGTGGCTCCACCAGGACGGCTCGCCCAGCAGCGGGACGTCGGACCGCAAGCCAGAGAATCAGAGAATCACCAGCCGGAGGGAATCGGTATGCCGAGCAGACTGGACACCACCGAAGTCGCCGAGGCGTTGGCGGCACTACCCGGCTGGATCGGCGACGCCGACCGGATCCAGTTGGAGATCATGCTGGACGGGGACGAGGCCGATGCGATCGTGGCCGAGGTCATACAGGCAGCGGACGCGATGAACCATCATCCGGTCGTCGAGCGGGGCCCGGGAACAACGACCTTCACGGTCTGGACCCACTCGGTCGGCGGCGTCACCGAGCTGGACGTGGCCCTGGCCCGCAGGATCTCACAGATCCTGTACTCGGCCGGTGTCTCGTACTGAGCTCTCGTACCGAACAGACGTCTCGTACCGAACAGATCTGGAGATCACCAGAGGCTGGGCAGCATCCTGAAGACACCATCCGGATCAGGCGGGAACGGTACGACGATCGTCACCGCGCCGGTGTCGATCATCCCATAGAGATGCGGGAAGAGCTCCCCTGGCGCGGGCGTGCCCCCCGCGGGCGCCTGGCCGGCGGGCGCCCCGGCCGCCGGCGGCTCCCAGCGCAGCTCCGCGCTCAGCCACTCCGGGTCGACGACGACCAGCAGCAGGTCCGCATGCCCGGCGTAGTACCGGTTCGCGGTGGCCACGGCCTGCTCCGGGGCGGAGAAATGGATGAACCCCTCGGATGCCAGGCTCGCCGGGCGGTACCCGCCAGCCCCGGCCGCCCACTCGGACCGGCCCACCAGATGGCAGATCACGCCATCCCCCTCTCCTTACCACTCATCAGTCGTTGACTGCCGAGCCACGGTCGCGGTGCCCGCATCGGCCCGGAGATACTCCCGGCGGGCCGGACGAAACCTACCCCCGCCCGGAGACCAGTGTGAAGGGCGTGCCCGCGATGCTTCAGCCCCGTTACCCGCAGGCCCCCGGGGGAGGCCGCCTACGCGGAGTCGACGCGGCGCGGGGCATCGCCCTGATCGGCATGGTCGCGACGCACGTCTATCCCGCGGTCGAGGATGACGGGGCGGCGACCCCCGCGCATCTGCTCGCCTCCGGCCGGGCCTCGGCGGCCTTCGCGGTACTCGCCGGGGTGGCGCTGGCGTTGTCGACCGGCCGGCTGCCGGCGCCACAGGCGCGCACGTCGACTGTGGCACGAGCGGCCTGCATCGGGACGATCGGCCTCGCCCTCGGCTACACCCACTCTGGCATCGCGGTGATCCTCTGTTACTACGCGTTGATGTTCATCCTGGCCGTGCCGCTGCTGCGGGCTCCGCTCGGAGCGCTGGTCGTCGTCACGGTGCTGGCGTTCGCGGTCGTCCCGGCCGCAGGCCTCCTCAGCCGGGACCATCTGCCGTCCCCGACCCTTGACGACCCAACCTTCGGCCGGGTGTTCACCCACCCGGTGAGCCTGACCCTGGAGATGGGCTTCACCGGCTTCTATCCGGCGCTCGCCTGGCTCGGGTATCTCTGTGTGGGACTCGCGGCCGGCCGGCTGGATCTACGGTCCACGCGGGTCGCCGCCGCCCTGCTCGCGGGGGGTGGCACGATCGCCGCGGCGGCGTCGCTGGCCTCCTGGGCACTGCTCCGGCACGCCGCAGGCATGGCCGCACTCGAATCCGTCGATCCCGTCGAGGTCGCGGGAGTCAGGCCGCTGCCGGTGCGCTCCATCCTCGACGCCGGGCTGTACGGCAGCACCCCGACGAACACCTGGTGGTGGCTGGCCGTCGATACCCCGCACTCGTCCACGCCCGTCGATCTGCTGCACACCAACGCGACCGCGGTCGCCCTGCTCGGGTTCGTCCTGCTCCTGAGCCGGCTGCTGCCGCCCCTGATGCTGGTCCCGCTCATCGCCGTCGGATCGATGACGCTGACCCTCTACTGCGCCCACGTGATCGTGATGTCCGCATCCTTCCTCCCCGCGGACCCGACGCCGTCCTTCCTGCTCCAGGCGGCCGTGGCCCTGACCGTCGCCACCGCCTGGCGGGCGAGCGGGATGCGAGGACCGGTCGAGGCGGTCGTCGCCGCGGCCACCCGGGGCACCCGGCAGCTCGTTTAGCGCGGTGACCACGGCCGCCGGAGATCTTCAGGCCGCGGCCACAGCCTCGCTGTAGAGGCGGCCGTTGATCCCAAAGCTACTTCCGGACTCGCATTCCTTCGCGGTCCGGCCATAGCGGTCGGGAGGCTGCTCAGACGTTGAAGCTTGTTTTCCGCA
>NZ_CDWTMO010000102.1:0-15424 GCF_977946435.1 Frankia sp. CgKIO3
TTGCCCCCCTTGCCTATCCAGAGGGATAAACCGGACACAAAAGCCTCTGGAAAGGCAAGGAAAGTCCACGGCCCGGCAGGCACGGACGCGGACGCGGAGACCGACCCGGTCCGGGAGACGGTGGCGGCCGTGCTGCGGTTCGCGGCCACGGAGATCGTGCCGCGGCTCGCCCGGACCACCGACGAGGTCACCGCCGTGCTACACGCCCTCGACGGCGGCTACGTCCCGGCCGGTCCCAGCGGCTCGCCGCTGCGGGGCCTGGTCAACGTGCTGCCCACCGGGCGGAACTTCTACTCGGTCGACCCGAAGGCCATCCCCAGCCGGCTCGCCTGGGAGACGGGCCAGGCAATGGCGACCTCCCTGCTCGAGCGGTACCGGGCCGACACCGGCACCTGGCCCGAGTCGGTGGGCCTGTCCGCCTGGGGAACCAGCGCGATGCGCACCTCCGGCGACGACGTGGCCGAGGTGCTCGCCCTGCTCGGCATCCGCCCGACCTGGGACGAGGCGTCGCGGCGGGTCAGCGGGCTCGAACCGATCGACCTCGCCGAGCTCGGCCGGCCCCGCATCGACGTCACCGTGCGCATCAGCGGCTTCTTCCGGGACGCGTTCCCGCACGTGGTGGTGATGCTCGACGACGCGGTCCGGCTCGCCGCCGGCCTCGACGAGGCCGACGAGGACAACTTCGTGCGCGCCCACGCCCGTGCGGACCTCGCCGGGCACGGCGACGAACGGCGGGCCACCCTGCGCATCTTCGGCTCCCGGCCGGGGGCGTACGGCGCCGGGCTGCTGCCTCTGATCGACAGCCGTAACTGGCGCGATGACGCCGACCTCGCCGAGGTGTACGCGACGTGGGGCGGCTATGCCTACGGCCGCGGGGTCGACGGCATCCCCGCCCGGGAGGACATGGAATCGGCCTATCGGCGAATCGCCATTGCCGCGAAGAACGTCGATACCCGCGAGCACGACATCGCCGACTCCGACGACTACTTCCAGTACCACGGCGGCATGGTCGCGACCGTACGCGCGCTGACCGGCCGGGCGCCGGCTGCCTACATCGGCGACAGCACCCGGCCGGAGGCGGTCCGCACCCGGACGCTGTCCGAGGAGACCTCCCGGGTCTTCCGCGCCCGGGTGGTGAACCCGCGGTGGCTCGCGGCGATGCGCCGGCACGGCTACAAGGGGGCGTTCGAGATGGCCGCCACCGTCGACTACCTGTTCGGCTACGACGCCACCGCCGGCGTGGTCGCGGACTGGATGTACGAACGGCTCGCCGCAACCTACGCGCTGGACCCGGAGAACCAGAAGTTCTTCGCCGAGTCCAACCCCTGGGCGCTGCATGGCATCACCGAACGGCTGCTGGAGGCCGCGGCGCGCGGCCTGTGGGAGCATCCGGAGGCCGCGACTCTCGACGCGCTGCAGGAGCTGTACCTGCGCACCGAGGGCGATCTGGAGGACGGTCCCACCGGCGACGCCTGAGATCGCCGGGTCCGGCCAGCTCGGAGTGCGGCAAGGCCAGAAGGCGGCGGATGGTCGGCGGCGGACAGGTGGCGGGCCACCTCACGGTTCCGACCGTCGCGAATCCGGGAAAATGTCTCTGGTGCGGACGACACTTCTGCTCGTGGGCGACGAGGCCGCCATGCACCGAGACCTCATCCCTGCCCTGCTCGGCGAGGGGTACGCCGTCGAGATGGCCGGCAGCGGCGAGGCGGCGCTCGCCGACCTGGTCGCCCGACCCGCCCAGGTCCATCTGGTCCTGGCCCGCCTGCCCCCGGTCCCGGCCCGGCGGACGGGTTCGACCACGGACCCTGTCTCTCCGCCGCCGGACGGCTGCCCGGACACCGTCCCAGCCTTGATTGAACCGATCAAACAGATCAAATCGGTCAAACCGGTCGACGCGCAAGCGGGCGCCCCGGCCATCGACGGGCTGGAGTTCTGCCGCCGTCTGCGCGCCGCCGGGGATCTTCCCCTCATCATGGTTGCCGGGCGGTCGGATCCCGCCGGGATCGTCGCGGGACTGGAGGCCGGGGCGGATGACTGTGTCACTGCTCCCCCCGTCACCGCCGAGGTGCTGGCGCGGATCCGGGCGCTGCTGCGCCGTGCCCGCCCGGGACAGTCGACGGCCAGCGCGCTCAGCGTCGGCGAGCTGCAGATCCGGCCGGCCGAGGGCGTGGTCAGCCGGCGCGGCGAAGACCAGCACCTCACCCGGACCGAGTTCCTTCTGCTGTGTGAGCTGGCTGTCGCGGGTGGCCGGGTCGTCTCCCGCAAGCAGCTCCTGGAACGCGTCTGGGGGTACGGCCACTTCGGCGGCACCAGAATGCTGGACGTCCACGTGCGCCGGCTACGGCGCAAGGTGGAGGCCGACCCGTCCGCGCCCACCCACATTCTCACCGTGCGTGGGGTGGGTTACCGCGTCTGCTGCTCGTCGCCGACCTCACGCGTCGCGGCTCCTCTCCCGACTCCCGTTCTCACGACTCCACCGCCACCATCGGGGAATCGGGCGACGCGGAACCCGCCGCCGCGGCGGACTCGACCGGGCCTCGCTATCCGTTGACGGATGACATGTCGGGGTAGCGGGTGCCCGCCACGTCCGCCCCCGCCGCGCCCAATCGCTCCGCCTCGGCGGCCGTCAACGTGATGCTGGTGGCTGCGACGTTGTCCTTCAGGTAGCGGCGCCGCTTCGTGCCAGGGATCGGCACGACGTCGTCGCCCTGGTGGTGCACCCATGCCAGCGCGAGCTGCGCGGGGGTCACGTTCTTCTCCGCGGCAAGCTTCTCGATCTCGGCGAGCACGGCGAGGTTGGCGTCGAAGTTGTCACCGTGCATCCGCGGCAGGTGCTGGCGGAAGTCGTCGGCGGCGAAGTCCGCGGCCGAGCGGAAGGTGCCGGTCAGGAAGCCACGCCCGAGCGGGCTGTAGGAGATGAACCCGATGCCGAGTTCCCGCAGGGTCGGCAGGATCTCGGCCTCCGGCTCGCGGGACCAGATCGAGTACTCGGTCTGCAGGGCCGTGATCGGGGCGACGGCGTGGGCACGACGGATGGTGGCCGGTGCCGCCTCCGAGAGCCCGAGGTACCGCACCTTGCCGGCGCTGACCAGCTCGGCCATCGCGCCGACGGTATCCTCGATCGGCGTCTTCGGGTCGACCCGGTGCTGGTAGTACAGGTCGATGTGGTCGACGCCGAGGCGACGCAGGGAGGCGTCGCAGGCCGAGCGCACGTACTCCGGACGGCCGTCGATCCCCCGCGCCGTCGGGTCGGCGGGGTCACGGATGATGCCGAACTTGGTGGCCAGCACCACCTCGTCCCGGCGGCCGATGATCGCCCGTCCCACGAGTTCCTCGTTGCGGTACGGGCCGTACATGTCCGCCGTGTCCAGCAGCGTCACCCCGAGGTCGAGCGCCCGGTGGATGGTGGCGACCGACTCGGCGTCGTCGCCAGCGCCGTAGAACTCTGACATTCCCATGCAGCCCAGACCCTGGACGGAGACCTCCAGGCCCTGGCTTCCTAGCGCGACCTTGCGCATCAGTGAACGGTCCTCTCCTGGTAGATGTCTTGATAAATGCTGATTTTGACGTTGATGGCGGTGAGGTTGCGCTGCACCTCGTCGAGGCGCGCCAGGACCCGGCGGCGATGCTCGGTCAACAGGGCGAGACGCTCCGCCTCGTTCCCCTCCCCGGCGCGCACCAGCTCGGCGTAGCGCGCCATCTCCCGGATCGGCATGCCGGTGAGCCGCAGCTTGGTCAGGAACGTGACCCAGCGGACGTCCTCGACGGTGTAGCGCCGATGGCTCGACGAGGCACGGGCGACCGGGTCCCGCATCAGCCCCACCCGCTCGTAGTACCGCAGCGTGTGCGCGCTGACTCCGGTGGCCGCGGCGGCCTCGGCGATCGTGAGGGTCCCGGCGGCCTCCGGTTCACCCCCCGGACCGACCGCGCACGGATCAACGGACCGGTCGCATCCATCCGGGCGGACCGCCGGGCCCAACCGCGCGCACCAGCCCTGATCCGGCTCCGCCACCATGATCGGAGACGGCGTCACGGCCGGAGACGGCGTCACGGCCGGCGGGGAGGACGTCACCGTGGGCGCCTCGATCGTGGCCATACGAAAACGCTAGGACTTGGAGTGCGCACGAAGTCAACGTGGCCCGCGGAAACTCGCTGTTCCGGATTCGCCGACTGCGTCATCGCGAACGGAGCGGGATGCGGCCGTCAACCGCCCACGCCGACTGTCGACGCCGGGTCGTCACACCGCGGGCCGCGTGGGGGCACGGCATACCCCCGGCGGGACGGCCTCCCCGCCGGCCTCCCCGCCGTCGGGTTACCGCCGGGCACCGACCGGCAGCGGCCTCGTCTCGAGAGATCGCCACGAGCGATCCGGATGGCCGAGGCCTCCCGCCGCGATCCACCGCGCGAGCGTGCGCGGGTCAGGGGTGGACCCGGTTAGCTCCCGAATCCGGACGCTCAGGGCCAGCAACGCCTCGGGGTGGTCGAGGTAGAGCCGGCGCTCCAGTCCCCCGGCCCGTCTGGCCAGCACCAGGGCCAGCCCCGCGAACGACTCCGCTCGCCCCGGACGGTCCTGCAGCTCCCAGCGGAACTCCGCGGCCGCGAGGCCGAGGTCTCCGCGCACGTAGAGCAGGTCCCCGAGGGTCGCGTTGACGGGCCAGGCCGCCGGATCGAGCCCGGCAGAACCAGCGAACCCGGCAGAACCAGCGAGCCCGCCGAACCGGTCGGGCCTGGCGAACCGGTCGGGCCTGGCGAACCGCAGCGAGGTCAGCGTCTGCCGGGCGTGGCGGTGCAGGCTATACGGCTCGGTCTGGGGGACGAGGCGGGACGACGGCGGTACCGGCCGTCCGCAGGGCCGACCGGCCGCCCAGTCCCGCGCCCATCTCTCGATGTGGTCGCGGTCGGGCCGGCGGTTGCGCAGCCGCCAGACGACGGCGATATCGCGCAGCACGGTGGCGGCGGTGGTAGTAGCCGCGATCGGCAGGTCAGCGGCGATCCAGACGTCGATCCTGGCGCCCAGGGCCGAGACGAACCGGCGGCCCGCCTCGGTGAGCCCGGCCGCCTCCCGCAGCACGGGCAGCACCGCCGAGACCGCGTCCCGGCACCAGGCGAACTCGTACGCCGCGCCCAGATCCGACCCGGCGCCGTCCCGGGCCCACCGCCCCGCCCAGAAGGCCGCGATCTGGGCGAAGGCGAAGGCGCCGTGCAGCAGCGGGGCGAGTGGCCGGGGGTCGGGCCGCCAGGGAGCGTAGTGCACGGAACCGTCGTGCGGGCCGATCAGGGGCGCGAGATCGCTCAGCATCTCCAGTCTGGTGTGCGCCGCCTCATGCACGACGGCGACAGCAAGCCACAGCGCGCCGGTCGGCGGGCTGATCATCAGCGCGCCGAGCGCGTCGATCACGGTGACGCCGGTGCCGGGCCGATCCGGGACCTCGCGCAACGGGACCAGCGCCGACAGGACCGCGGCGGCCTCCTCCGCCCGCGCCCCGTCGTCGCCCGCGAGCACGCTCCAGGCGCCGTCGAGCAGGCGCTGCCACCGGGCCGCCGCCGCCTCATCGCAGCGCGTGGCCACGGCCAGGGGAAGCGTGTCCGCAGCCCGGAACGGGTCAGTGTCCTCCAGCGTCAGCGCGATCCGGCGACCGTCGACAGTGCTCGACAGCGTGCGCGCCGGGGTCCAGCCGTCACCACCGGCCGGTCCCCGCCCGGGGCTGCCACTCAGCGTCACCCGCCGGTCGGACACGTGCGCGACGCCCCAACCGCTCGTGACCCCCGACCCGACGACGCCCACCGTGGGGATCGACACCAGCCCGTCGATGATCCGCACCGGCACCCGGCACGGCATCCGGGCCCGCAGGGCGGCGGCCACCGCGATCCCACCCACGTAACCGAGGCGGTCGAGGTCGGGTCCGGCCGACCCGTGCCAGCACCGCCGCAGGCTGCCGGCGAGCCAGGTCCCGATCGTCGGGTGCAGGAGCAGGTCGTGGACGGCGTCGCGGGCCCGCCGCTGAGCGTCCCCGAGCACGCGGAGCGCCTCATCCACACAGGTGCGTGTCGCGTCGTCGAGGTCGGCGTTCTCGAGGCCGCGTAGCAGCGCCCACAGCATCAGCATCCGTTTGCTGATCTGACCCCGCAGCAGCTCGCGCAGCGGTGCGGCACCCGGCGGCCCGCCCGCCACGGCCTCGATATCCCGCGGGATTATCCGGTGCCGGGCGGCGGGTGGGGAGACCACCCGACGGGCGGGTCCGGTAGGACGGGCGGGCCGCCGAGAGGCGGATGTCATGGCGCTACCGGGTGCGGGCCGTCCGCCCGGACAGGCGGCGGCCCCGGGCGGACGCGGCGGCTTCGAGGGGTCGGTGCCGTCCGGCATCTCCCCGAAGGATGTGGTCCTGGGCAGGTAGTCGGCCAGGTCCAGATCCCCGCCCAGGGCCAGGGCGACGTCCTCGGGCAGCGGCCCACCCGGGTGGCCGATCCAGGCGGCGATCCAGCGCTGCCATTCTCCTGAGGGTGGGCCCGCGAGGAAGGCAAGCTGGTCAGCGTCGACCTCGCAGAGATCCACCAGACCGGACGGCACGGGCATCAGATCGTGGGCCATGAATGTGGGGCCTCCCCACCAACGGGTACGCGCCGGCGCGACGCGGGGACCTGCTCGACGAAGAATACGCGATGACATCGACGATGATCCCGTCCATCGACGGGATTCACCTGGCGTCATCTGGCGCCTTTCAACGGCCGTCCGAAGCCGTCAGTCGGCGGACGAGCAACTGGAAGCGGCGGTCGGCTTCGGACACCCGACGCTGATCCAGGGTGACGCCCATCAGGAACTCGTCACGGCTGAGGCGATGAAAGTACAGCGCGCCCTTCTCCACGTCGAGAACGGTGCGGGTCAATCTGCGGTTCAGGACCGATCGCAGCAGACCGTCGAGCAGATCGCTCAGGGCGAGGAACTCGGCGGCAACCTTGACGAAACCCTCCCGGCGGGCCTCCCGGCTCAGACCGACGAAGAATTCGTTGAGGTCGTCGTGGTCCATCAGGTCGGCGGCGCTCACCGTGCCGCCGCGCACCAGGGCCATGTACTGGAGGTCACCGGGCTTCAGGACGCTGACGGCCTGGGCCTGGAACTCCTCCTCCCGCGAGTCCCCGGCGGGTGACCAACGCCGTTTGATCAGCGATGCCCAGGAATTGGCGAACACCGGCGCCGACGGCCTCGGCAGCGACACGAATGGATGAGAGCCGGTGTCCGGGCTACCGTCGGCGCGGGTGGGCGACGAGAGGAACGTGCCGTCCCCCCGGTGATAGCCGCCGTAGTTGGGGTCGCCGACCCCCCGGGCCGCCCGGATTTCCGTCGCGGTCTGCGAGAGCGTCAGGTCAGCGGACTCGATGGCGTCCGCGCCGAGGGAGACCCCGACGATGTACTGCCCCTCGTCGACGTCGAAGTAGAGCACCGCCCGGTCCTGCGCGGCGAAGACCGTCCGGATCAGCCGCCCGTTGGCGAGACCGGCCAGCGAGGTGTTCAGCTCCGTCATCCGGTGGTTCAGCTGCCGGCCGATGATCTCGTAGTCCCAGCGGGCCCGTTCCACCGTGCGTGAACCATGGAAATAGTCGGCCAGCCGCGGATGGTGCAGAAGGTCGGCCGACACCGTCGGCAATCCGTGGACGTAGTACTCGAGATACTGGGCACCCGTGACGGCCACCGCCCCGCGGAACCTCTGCCGGATGCCGTTGTATTCGTCACCGACATGCGGCGCGGTGACGATGTGGGGTTCGACAACATTATCAGGAACAGTCACCATCAGCTCATCCTTCTGCCGCTCCCGGCGGGTGGCGGCCGACGCCGGACCGGAAACCCCGGTCCGGGCGGACCGGCCGCCGGTGGATTGCCACCGTGCACTCGTCGCTCGGCCTCATCACGCTGCTCAGATGCTGGAGATGTCGATGTCGACTTCTCGATGGCCACGCCCGCCGCCGGCCTGCCGGCCGGTGAGGACCGCCAGGTTCTCCCGCATTATCGGGAGGTAGGGATGGCTTCTGTCCAGCGACATTTCAGATTCGCGCAACAGATCCTCGTTCAGCGCCCGGGCCGCCTCGGTCTCGCCGAGGGCTGCCAGGCTCGCGGCGTGGTTCACCCCGGCGGCCAGCGCGAACGGGTGGTGCTGGTAGAGCTCGTCGACCAGCGTGAGGTGGGCCTGCTCGGCCAGCGCGCGGGACTCCGCCAGCCGCCCGTCCGCGCGCAGGTAGGTAGATGGACAGATCCGAGCGGCAGACGTTCGTGAACGGATGCTCGGGGCCGTAGAGACGTTCATACTCCCGCAGGCACGACTCGGCCTCGACGGACGCCCGGTGGTGCTCGCCCAGCGCGTGCAGGTGGCCGGCACGGCTCAGCAGGCAGGCCAGGGTGCCCAGGTCGGACGCCCCGTAGATCTCGGTGTAGCGCTCGAGCGTCTCACCGGCGAGGCGGCTCGCCGCGTCCGGGCTGCCCCGCAGGCGCAGGACGACCGCGAGATGCTTGTTGCAGCGCAGGGTCAGGTGCGTCGTCGCCCCCTCGATGCCGGCGAGGTTGGTCGCGGCCTCCCGCAGCAACCGCTCCGCCTGCTCCAGCTCGCCCAGCTCCCGATGGCAGATCCCGGCCCGCGCCTGCAGCCACCAGAACTGCGAGGTGCCCTCGGCCCCCGCCAGGAGCAGCCGCGCCATGGTGTCCAGGCTCAGGTGGAGCGCCTCACGGGCCCGCCCGTCCAGGAAGGTGGACAGTGCGAGGTTGCTCGCAGCCATGAGGGTGTCGAGGTGGTTCTCGCCGAGCCGGTCGCGGAAACCGACCAGGGTGCTGCTCTCCTCCGCGGCTGCCTCGGTGTACCGGCCGAGCTCCCGGATGTCGATGCCGTAGCTCATCGCGGTGATCAATGTGTAGCGATGGAAAATGCCCAGATGGCGCCGCTGGCGGGCGAGGGTGTCGGTGTTCAGGTCGTACGCCTCCTGGAACCGTCCCAGGCCGCGGAGCACCATGGCCAGGTGGGTGGCCATCCGCAGGGTCAGCGGGTCGTCCGCTCCGAACAGGTCGCGCCATCTGCGCAACGCCTCCTCGGCGATGCCGCGGCCCAGCTCCAGCCGGCCGGACCGCCACATCACATACACCTGGGACACCAGCCACTGCCGAACCTTGGGTGCCGGGCTCTCCATCGCCTCGGAGGCCAGGATCTGGCCTTCCAGCATCCGGTAGATCGGCCAGCCCGCGGCGGCCGAGGG
Source organism: Frankia sp. CgKIO3 (assembly GCF_977946435.1). Taxonomy (NCBI): domain Bacteria; kingdom Bacillati; phylum Actinomycetota; class Actinomycetes; order Frankiales; family Frankiaceae; genus Frankia; species Frankia sp. CgKIO3. The sequence goes on from NZ_CDWTMO010000102.1 coordinate 9,235, forward strand.
CCGCGGAGCGGCCGCGGCGATGTCCGCGAAGACGCCGAGCACCACCTCGCGGGCGGCAGTCTGCTCGGCGGGCTGCATCCGTTCGACGAGGAGCCGCTGCCAGCGCGCGGCGAGGCGGAACTGACCGTCGGGTGCAGTGTCGATCTCGGCCAGCCGGGGCTTACGGATCTCCGCCCACAGCTCGGGCAGCACGGTCGGGTCGGCGATCGCGTCGTCCCCTACCGCCTCGGCGAGATGGCGCAGCATCACCGGGGATTCCAGCAGGCCGAGCGGCACGCCCTGCGGGGCCAGGAAGGCACACAGTTCCAGCAGCCAGGCCGCCGCCCGCCGGGTCGCGCGGTCGCTGGTGCGCAGGGTCTCGAACGACACCGTCCAGGTCGCCTGCTCGGGTGCGACCCCGGCGATCTGGGTGAGGTAGGCGTCGACGGCACGGTCGTCGACCGGCACTCCCCGCCGGTCCTGGCGAAGCCACCCGACCGCGGTGCGCAGGCCCGACGGCTGATGCCGCAGCCGCTCGGCGATCATCGCCAGCCGGTCCGCACCGACCTCGGGCAGCCACCGGCGCAGGAACGCCCGGCTCTCGGCCGGGGTGAACGGGCCCACCCACAGCGCGCCGGGTTCACTGTCCCAGGCCGGGTCCGCCGAGGTCAGCAGGACATGACCGTTACTGGTCGGGACGGGTAGCAGCCCGGCCAGCAACTGCGGGTCGGTGGCGCCGTCGTAAACGAGCAGCCAGCGCGGTGAGGGGTCGCCCTGGCGCAGCGCGTCCAGGGCGACCCGTTCGAGCTGCTCGCTCGGGGAGCGCTGCGCGCCCGGGACGTCGCTGCCGGGACGCAGCCGCTCGGCGAGGTCGCGCAGGCCCGCCCGGACCGAGGCGGCGTCACCCGCCGAGATCCAGTGCACGATGTCGTAGTCGGAGCCGAACCGGTGCGCGTACTCGGCCGCGATGGCGCTCTTCCCGACGCCGTCCGGGCCGAGCAGGGGGCACAGCCCGCTCGGTCGGCCCCCCGGCAGCAGTCGGTCGCGCAGCTCGTCCAGCACCGCGTGCCGCCCGATGAACGGCTGGGCGAACCCGGCCGGCACCGACCAGAAGCGGGGCCGGCGGGCCGGGTACCGGGGAGCGACCACCGGCAGGTCATCGAGCCGGGCCCGCGGAACGGGCAGCCCCAGCCCTTCGAGGACCACGACCCCCGCGTCCCGCTCGTTCCGCGCGGGCAGGGAGATAATCTCGGCCCCGTGGTAGGCGGGGTCAAGCCGCATCGAACCCACCTCGACGACCACCATCCCCGCCCGCGAGCCGCGCTGGCGGATCCGGGTCTGGACCTGCTCGCGCACCAGGGACTCACCCGGGGCGTCCGGGCCCAGATGCGGTGATCCGATCACGATCAGTGACTCGACAGCGGGGAAGTCGGCGGGGGTCAGCGCCGTCGGGGGCAACGGCCGGATCCGCACCCCGGTGGCTCCCAGCACCGACGCCAGCCAGTCCGCCCAGGGCCGGTCCTCGGGCGCTCCAAAGATCGTCACCGACCGCGGAGCGGGCGGTCCGTACTGCTCGAAGTCCCGCAGCACCCGCTCCCGGTCCTGCGGCGGGACGCCGCGCGCATCGATCGGGGCGCCGGCGAGCTCTCCGGCGAGCATCCGGTAGGCGGCCTGGACGCCGAGCCGACTGGCGGGATCCTCCTGGAAGGCCGCCAGGACCTCCTCGTAGGCGTAGACCGCCTTGTAGGGAATCTCCAGGCCGATCAGAAAGCTCCGCTGTTTCTCCGGGTCGGAACCGCACAGGTCGGCCAGCACCGGGCGGAAGGCATGGAACGCCGCGCGGCGGCGCAGTTCCTGCTTGCGCTGCTCGGTGTCCTCGACCCGCATCGGGACGGGCAGCACCCGGATGTCCCGCTTGCTGTTCCGGATCTCGCGGGCCACCCCGGCGCCGCCGTCGATGGACTGGTTGTTCAGCGCGAATCCGATGACGACGGTGTCCGGCAGGAGGTGGGTGCAGACGCCGGCCGCGTCCGAGGTCCCGGTCCGGCTGTCGATGAGGACGTAGTCGTAGTCGGCGAACCGCATGCGCTCACGCAGCGCGGCGAAATACGCCAGGCCGTCGGCCTCCTCGAACAGCGTCGACCAGGGCACCGTGGCCGCCAGCACCGCGCTCGTGGATGTCTGCCGGCCGGGACCGAGGAAGTCGATCCGCCCGACGCCCGGGAACCCGGGCCACTCGATGGTCTCGATGTTGTGCCGGAAGTCGCCGTGCAGGGCGATGATCTCGCGCACCGCGTCGGCGTCCGGCAAGGAGGCCTGCTCCGCGGCTGTCGACGGCGACGCATCCTGAAGCCGGTCGATCTCCCGGATGAAACCCTGGAGCATCTCGGTGACGCCGTCACTCGAGTCCAGCTCCCTGTTCTGCAGAAACGGGCGGAAATACCGGTGCAGGCCGGGAGACTCCAGATCCCAGTCGACGGTGAGAACCCGCTTACCCGAGGCGGCGAGCAGCCAGGCGACGTTCGCCAGCGCCATCGTGCGCCCCGAACCGCCCTTGTAGGAGTAAAAGGTGATGATCTGCGCCGGCCTGCCGGCGCGCCCGCCCGGGGTGTCGTGACCCGCCGGTTCCGGTGGTTGCCTGGAAAGTTCCGGTGGTTGCTCGGAAAGTTCAGTCATCGTCATCGTCCAGTTCGGCGGCGCCGGCACGACGCAGGATGGGTCGACGGGTGTGCTCGGGATCGGCCATCCGCCATCGACGCTCCCGGCCACCGGCTCGGGCCGGAGCCATGGCCGCCGGGGCCGGAGCCGTGCGAACCGTCGAGGCCAGGGGTGCCATCTGGGCCGGCGGGATCAGCAGCGTCGCGGAGCCGCCGACGGACCAGCGGGTGCCCGGGCCCCGACCGGCCGACACCCAGTCCGTCCGCCCCGACCGCTCGACGAACTCCACGTCACGCGTGGACAGTGCCGGCGGCTCGTCGCCGCGGGCACGCACGATCAGTTCACTGACCCGTTCGGTCAACCGCTGGTATCAGACCGAGGCGGAGCCGGTCCGGATCAGCTGTAACGCGCCGCTCGCCGTGTAGCCCGCGCCGAAGTCGCCGACGAGCATCCCCGCCTCCGCGATCTGAGCCGGCACGGGTACCGATCGGATGGACCAGGGGACGCCGACCAGCGCCGGGGAGCTCCGACCGGTGAAATGGTGGTGCCACCGCAGCCGCTCCCGGAACAGCGACCACTCCAGCAGGCACTGGTGGTCGGTGAAGTAGGCGTCCGAGTACAGCGCCACCATCACCGGCGCCAGGAGCGCATCGGGATTGGAGCGGCCCCCGCCGCCGCCGAGGGCTCCGCCTCGCCGGCCGCCTCGCCGGTGAACACCTCACGATAGCCGAGGCGCTCGTAAACCGCATTCTGTACATCTCCGAAGAAACGTTCGACGTAGCTGCTGTCACCGCCGGCGAGCGCGTGATGAACCAGAAAGACCGGTGTCACAGGTCCCCCTCACGCCGTTTTTCGGCGCAGGGCCTCTGCCCTACCATTGCACCCGGTCCTCCCACGTCCACGGCAGCTCGCACAGGTCGGACCACATTCTTCACCGCTGGGGCCCGGGTGCGGCGGGACGGTCGCGGCGCGCTGCCGCCGGGTGCCGGCCGTGGGGTGTTCGTGCAGCTCATCACGGCTCCGTGCAGCTCACGACTGATGGTGGAACGGGGAACGGACGAGCTCCGTCGCCTCGGCGTCCAACGGCGGCAGCTGGTCGCGAGCGACATCCATGACCCGGTAGGCCAGCAGACTTACATACTCCGCGAAGGCGGCGGGATGGCGCATCAAATCCAGGACTGGAAGGTTGTCATATTGACGACCAAGCTCCATATGCGCGATGTGGAGTTCATGGGCCGTCTCGGGTACCTCGGCGTCCCGCCGCAGCCAGGGCACGGGAATGATCCCGGACGGCGGGTTCCCGCCCGGCTTGGTCGCCCGGCGGATACGTTCCTGAAAGACGCCGAACTCCCGGCCGCACCAGTCGTTCTCGAAGTAGTCGTCGCACCACAGCGCGACCAGCACCGGAGCCGTGCGCACCGCGTCGCGCAGCGAGGTCGGCCAGTGCTCCCCGCCGCCCAGCCGGTCGGCGTCGAAGAATCCCGTCGGCCGGATCCGGCGCCTGACCTTGCGGCGCAGCTCCAGCTCGAGCTCCCGATGGAAGATGGCCACGCGATCCCGGTCGTCGCGGTGCGCGTGGCTGGTGAAGAAGTAGTAGGTCGGGGCGCCCGACGGCCCGTGGCTGGGCGGGGGCGAGGAGGGCGGTCCAGGCAGCTCGAGCGGTGGCCAGGAGGCGAACTGGTGCGCGGGCACCGGTGATGACACGCCGAGCAGCGCCGAGCCCGCGCCGCTCCAGTGGGATCGCAGCTCGGCCACCAAACGCCGGAAGTCCACGACAGACCGGTCGTCGCGCGGCGCGACCAGGTCGAGGGCCTGCACCAGGGCGTCGAGCATGCCGGGATCGGGCTGGCCGACCGCCTCGCTGACCAGCGTGGTCAGGCGGACCGCGACGACCGGGGAGGTCAGCGCGACCGTGCGACCGAGGATCCGCGCCAGCTCGTCGAACCAGTGGTCGAAACCGGCCAGGTCGGCGATGTACTCCACCCGCATCAGGGCCGCGACGAGCTCGTCGACCTCCCGGAGGGCCAGCCGTGCTTGTTGATCACAGGAATCGATGGTGCCTGCGCCGCGTCGCGCCCCACCGGGTCACGTACCTCGTCTGCGACCATGACGGTGGCGGCCCCGGCGGCGGCCCCGGCCCCGGCGGAGCCCACGGACACGGCGGGGGATCCGGAATCACGCATCGCCCGGGCCCGGGACGACTGGTCACCGCCGGTGGCGTCCCGGACGGCCGGCGTCGGCCGCAACGCCGCCATCTCCAGCAGGCGCCGACACAGTTCCGGCGTCACGACCGCCTCGCGGATCAGGTACCCGGCGATCTCCGCGAGCAGGGCGGGCCGGTGTCCGACCAGCTCCCCCAGCTGGGCTGCGGTGGCCGGGTCGACCATCGGCGCCGCGCTGGTGAGCAGCATGACCGACTCGCGACGACGCAACGGCCCGATGGGCATCGTCCGGTCCCGCCAGGCGTCCACGGTGCGGTCGGCGATGATGATCACATGCGCCTCGCCGTCGGGAAGGAACTCCGCCACCTCATCCGGACTGCCCACACCCGCGAAGATGACCAATCACCCCGCGCTGGGCTCTCCGGCCCGGCGCCGGCCGCGCCCGGGGCGGGGCCGGTAAATCCGGTGCGGACCCGCTCGTAGAGCTCGCCGATCTGCCCGGGGACGGCGGTGGTCGTCGAGCAGTCCACCCACCACGAGACGTCGTAGCGCAGCTTGAACCGATGCTGGTACTCGCCAGCGAGCTCGGTCTCCCCGATGTCGGACCGGTCGCCCTCCGGCACCAGCACCACCCGCCGATGCCGGGCCAGACCGTCCCAGATGCGTTCCAGCTCGTCGTTGCGACCGGCGAACAGCTCGTTCTCCCGGCGGCTGCGCCACACCGGGGGCGCATCGCCGGGCCGGCGACCGGGCCGGGCATAGGCGTTCATCGCCGGGCTCCCGCCTGTATCCCCGCCAGCAGTCCGTCGACCGCGGTCGGCTCGAACCGGCTCAGGTCCAGCTTCGGCAGCGTCCGCAGCGGCTCGGGTAACGGTTCGCGGTCGATGACCGCCCGGATGACCTGATTCTCGAGCGGTCCCGCCAGCCCCAACCACTCCCACGCCTCGATCTCGGTCTCGCCAGGGTTCTCCGGGCGGGGCGGCCGGTAGTGCCGCGACAGCAGGGCCACGGTGACATCCGGCCGGCGCGCGGCGATGCGGTCAACCGTCTCGGCCAGCCGCTCACCTCTACTCTGCGCCCATCTGACCTGCACGACCCGGTGGGAGCCGCGGCGCAGCAGGTATTCGAGCCAGTCCGCCCACTCCTGGTCGGCGCCGACGTAGCTGATGGCGACCAAGCGGGAGACCTCCGCCGTCGGAGTCTGCGGCGGCGGTACGTGAGACGCCGCCGGCGGCGTGGTTCGGCAGGAGGTGGTCGTCGGCGTGGGCACGGGGGATGCCGTCCCGATCGAAGCCGCGCGCCGCGCCTCGTCGCCGTCGCCGTGGGTCCGGAAACCGGCTCTCCCGTTCCCGTTCACGTTCACGTTCACGGACCCGGCCAGCGGCAATGCC
>NZ_CDWTMO010000103.1:0-15367 GCF_977946435.1 Frankia sp. CgKIO3
ACGCTCCCGAGTCACTGTTGCAGTTGTCGTCAAAGGTCTCCTGGCTTGTGGACGCCGGATACGAGTCGTACGCGTCGATGCTCACGATGTCGACAACGTCGTCTCCGGGGTAGGCGTCCCATACCCGGCCACCGTTCTGCATCCGGTTCCGGTGTCCGGTCATGTTCCAGTCGATCTGCACGTGCGGCGCCGTGCTTCTGATCGCCGTCACTACCTTCCGGAAGCACTGCTTCCACACCTCGGTGTCCCGTGGGGCCCACCAGCACCAGGTGCCGTTGAACTCCCAGCCAGGGCGGACGATCGCGTCCGGCCTGTCATTGCGCACCAGCGTCTGGCCGAATGCCGCCCACTGCTGGTCGTACTCGCCCCGCGCGCACGCCGCCTCATTGCCGTCCTCGGGAAACAGTGGCTGGGCCACCGACAGCATCCCCTGGTAGGCGTTCGGCCGGAAGATGCTCATCGGCCAGTCGTCGCGGGTGATCGTCTGCCAGCTCCTCCGGGCGGTGAACACGACGGCCACGTCCGTCGGGCGGCCGAGCCATGTCTCCCAGGCGCGGATGTCCTGTGGGGGGTTCGCGTTCGTACCGGACGGCCAGGCCAGGCCACTACCAATCGCAGGGGCGGCCGGTGTCTGCGGCATCTCCATAGGCGGCTCAGGCTGTTCCTCCGAGCCGCCCACCACGACGAGGAGGACGAGTACCACCACCATGGTGGCCGCACCGGCGCCGAGCAGCCCGAGTCTCCACCGGCGGGACGTACCGCCGGACTGTTCACGGCGACGCCCCACGCCTGACCCCCGACTCCGCAGATGGAAGTGACTCCTCCGAGCCCGGCGGTGCCGTACTCCCCGCCCGTGCCTGTTGCTGTTCCGTCAGGCCCAGGACCTCTTGTCGCACCGCTTCGGGCAAACGCCGACGAGGACGAACTGTACCGTAACGTGAGGGTTGAGTTTCCGGAAGCTCCTGGCCTCGACGTACGATGGTGTGCGCCCTACACCAGCGCGTCCCGCGGCGCCCTGTCGGGCGCTACGCCGGTGCTCCGGCAGGCTCCGAGACCCGGCTGGGGACTTCCCGGGATGCCGGGTCAGTGATGGGTGGCGAACTGTCCGGCAGTGCGCCGGTGCAGGTCGGAGCTGGCCTCGTTCAACCCGGCCATCTCGACGTCGACACCACGGCTGCGGTACTTCGCCGCGGCTGCCTCCAGGGCGGCCACGGCGGAGGTGTCCCAGATGTGGGCATCGGTGAGATCGATGACGACCCTGGGCGTGGGGTCGGTGTAGTCGAAGGAATGGACGAGCTCGTTAGTCGAGGCGAAGAACAGGTCCCCGGTCAGTGCATAGACACGGATTCCCCCGTCGGGATCGAGGACATCGGCCACCCGGACGATCTGCGCCACCCGGCGGGCGAAGAACACCGCGCCCAACAGCGCTCCGGCCAGCACCCCGAGCGCGAGGTTGCCCGTGGCGACCATCACGACGACGGTGACCACCATGACCAGGGTCTCGCTGCGCGGCACGCTCCGTAGTACCCGCGGGCTGATACTCGCCCAGTCGAACGTGCCGATCGACACCATGATCATGACGGCGACGAGCGCCGCCATCGGGATGATGGAGACGACATCACCGAGCGCGGTGACAAGGATCAGCAGGAACAGGCCCGCGCTGAAGGTGGACAGTCTCGTCCGTCCCCCGGACTTCACATTGATGATCGATTGCCCGATCATGGCGCAGCCCGCCATGCCGCCAAGGAAACCGGTGCCGATGTTCGCCAGTCCCTGGCCGCGGCACTCGGCGTCCTTGTCTGATCGGGTGTCGGTCATGTCGTCCACGATCTGCGCGGTCAGCAACGACTCCAGCAGACCCACCGCGGCAAGCGTGAACGCGTAGGGCGCGACGATGCGAAACGTTTCGAACGTGAACGGCACGTCGGGTAGCCCCAGGACGGGCAACACATCCGGGAGATCTCCCATGTCACCCACGGTCGGTACCTCGATGTGGCAGACCGTCGCGATCACCGCGATGCCGATGATGGCGACCAGCGGTGCTGGCACGACATGAGTGATCCGGGGGAAGAGGTAGATCACCGCCAGGCCGGCGGCGATCATTGAATAGACCACCCAGGTCTCACCCGCAATATGAGGAAGCTGCGCGAGAAAGATGAGGATCGCGAGCGCGTTGACGAATCCGACCATGACCGGACGCGGCACGAAACGCATCAGCCGGCCTGCCCCGACCAGCCCGAGAATTATCTGTACGATGCCGGTCACGACCGTCGTCGCGAAGAGGTACTCGACCCCGTGATCCCGGACGAGCGGCACCATGACGAGCGCCATCGACGCTGTTGCCGCCGAGATCATCGCTGGGCGACCGCCCGCGATCGCAATGATCACTGCCATCGAGAACGAAGCGTAAAGACCCACCTTGGGATCCACCCCGGCGATGACCGAGAACGAGATCGCCTCAGGAATCAGGGCCAGGGCGACCACCAGACCAGCCAGCAGATCCGCGGTGGGACCTGCCAGCCATGCCGCTTTGAAACGTCCCCAGACTGCGTCCCGACTAAAGCCAGAAAACGGCACGATTACTCCTCGCCTCCAAGGGGGCACTCGCGGCAGGCGAAGCCGGATGATGGCGGGTTGCCGACCAGGGCACTGGGGATCGGTTCCGTTGGCGACGTGACTCCATCCACATACATCCAACTCTAACGTAACGGTAGGGTTGGCCGAATTGCCGGCTCGCACGACGTCGCGGACACCAACACCCTCGACCTGCCCGCAGCGCGCCGGGCCGTCATCGACGCCCCGCCCTCTCTCCACCCATCCGGCCGCCTTCTCACACCAGCAGCCGAGTTTGGCCGCAGGTTGCCGGAGAACGAGACGTGGGTAGAGTTCCTTGCCGTCCTCGACCGCCCGATGACTGCCAAGCCCCGGCTGGAGCGCCTGTTCGCCGAAGAATCCATCTTCGAGTGAGCGGCTACTCGGCCCCCAGACCAATCACTGCCTCCGACGACCTGTCGGCCTTCGACAGCGGTGAGCCCTCACTCGACGACTGGCTGCGCCGACGCGCTCTGGGTAACCAGGAGGGGGGTCCGGCTGAAGCTGCCGTGCCAGACAGCCTGGGCACCACTGTCGCCGATCCGGTAAACTTGCACGACCGAACCGGCGGCGGCGACGAGGCTGAGCACGGCGAGAACCGCCACGAGCAGCGTCCGGCCGGAACCGGTCGCGGTGCGCGCCGGAGCCGTTTCCGTTCCGGTGGCGGCCGAGCGGCGTGCAAGCACCCACGGCACCACGGCCGCGACGAACAGCCCAGCGGCCCAGGGCAGCAGGGTGTCGCCGAGTTCGGCGTGCCGGCGGACCAGCTCGTTCGAGGGCACGCGTGCCTCGAGCCACTCCCCCGCATGGGTGGTGAGCGGCACGCTCACCAGCGCGACCAGAGCGACTAGCGGGGTGATGACGCCCAGCCGGCGCCGCGCCGCCGGCCACACCGCGGACAGCACCACCAGCATCGCCGCCAGCGGCACGAGGATGACAACCACATGCACGAGCAAGACGTGCGCCGGCAGTCCGTTGATCTCCGTTGGCCCCACGGTCGCCCCGATCGTCATCTCGCGATGTCCGCACCACGAGCCGTCACAGACAGAAGAAATCCACCCCGGATTACGACAGAGGTAGTAGAAATATTACTGCTATCTCTGTCATAGATGAAACGGGGCGGCTAGGTACGCACCGCGCCCAGGGCGAGGCCTGAACACCGGGGTGCCGGAGGCCGGGGCGGTCTCCCGCAGGGTGCGATAGACCTCGTCGAACTCGCGCACCGCCCGGACGCGCCGGTGCGGCGCGAGCATCCGGTGCAGCAGCCACCGCCGCTCGGCTGTGCGCGCGGAGTTCACCCTGGCATCCAGCCGGGCCGTCGGTGGCCCCCGGTGCCGGGCCGGCCGACGGGCCGGCCGCGTCGCCCCGGCCACCCAGAGGGTCAGGAGATTTCGGCAAGCCCGGCGACCCGCGGAATCACCTTTTCACCGAGTATGTGCAGAGGCTCGACGTGCCAGACGTCGCGCACGCCACCGAGAACCGCCTGGACACCGAGTTCGGCCAGGTCGTTCAGCTCGTCGAGAATCCTCTCCACATTCTCTCCCCTCGGTCCGACGTCAAAGGAGAAGACCACGGTCTTGAGGATGTCGTCGTAGTTCCGACCCTCGCGTTCACAGTGTTCGCGCAGCACCTGGAGCTTGCGCGCCAGATCGGGACCGGGAAAGAGGTTGCACGCCTGTGCGTATCGGGCGACGAGACGCAGCGTCTTCTTTTCGCCACCCCCACCGATCAGGATGGGTGGATGCGGCCGCGTCAGCGGCTGCGGCGAATTCAGTGGACGGGCCAACTGGTAGTACCGGCCGGAGAAGGGGCTCTCGTCACCGCTCCACATCCGCAGGCAGATCTGCAGCGTCTCCTCGAGCCGTTCGAACCGCTCGGCCAGCGGCGGGAACGGCAGACCGAGACCGACCGCCTCCTGTTCGTACCAGGCAGCGCCGATGCCCAGCCAGGCTCGCCCGCCGGAGAGCACGTCCAGCGTCGTGACGATCTTCGCCAGGGCGCCGGGCTCCCGGTAGACCGTACCGGTGACCAGGGTCAGCAGCTTCGCGCGGCGGCTGTGGGCGGCCAGGAAACCCAGCGTCGTGTACGCCTCCAGCATCTCGTTCTCGGCCGGACCGACCATCGCGATCTGGAAGAAGTGGTCCATGACGGCCAGGTAGTCGAATCCGACCGTGTCCGCCACGCGGACCACCTCGGCCAGATCCTCCCCGAGCTGCCCGGAACCGTGCGGGGAGGTGAAGTCGGGTAGTTGCAGACCGATCCGCATGTGCGCTCCTCCCCCGCCTCCAGCGCGGGAAACGGGACATAGCCGACATTTTCCTATCATGTCTCGCGACGACAGCCTCCCGCCGCAGTGACCACGATCGGGCTGCCCTGACGTGATGAGTCGACGACACGGCCACGCCTGCGCACGGTCACCCCACCTGCACCCAACGCCACACCAGCAAATCGCGACAAATTTTTGCATATATAATGACAAGAGACCAAGATATACGAGAATGTAGGCATGCCCGGCCAAGCCTCCGTCATGATGGTCACATGAGGCCCGAGTGGCGGGACCTCCGGGGTGTCCGTACCCTTTCCCTCAACGGAGGTAGCCCTGTCCCTCCCGCACGACCAGTCGCCACCGGCGGTGGTCGATTACCGGGCCTGCGGGGTCGGCACCATGGCCGCACCGGAGAGGGGCCGGAGGGGGAGCCGCCACCATCGCCCGCCCACGGCACACCCATGAAAGATCATCTTTTTCGGCGAACCGGCCGGCAAGGCGGCCGCGAGTGTCGTCGCCGCGGCACCGGGCGATGGCCGTCGGCACGATGCCGGGCACGTGCGCAGGTTCCCACCACTCTGCGGGGGGGGGATGACCGGTTGACCGCCTCTCCCCCTCCCCCGCGCCGGTTCCGTCTGATCCGGGCCGCCCAGCTCGTCCTGATCGTCGCCACGGTCTACCTGTCCGTCTCCGCGTTCGTCACCGTGCCCCACATCGGCAACGAGACCGGGTCGCTGCGTTACGGCGTCGCCCTCGGCTCGGGCCTGATCTGCCTGTCGCGGGCGGTGTTGATCCGCGGCGAACGCCTGCCCTGGGCACTGCTCGGCACCGGGCTCGTCAGCTACGGATGCGCGACGATCTACTACAACGCGGCGGTCGCCGGCCGGCAGGACGACGACCTCGGGCCGTCGCTGGCCGATCTCGGCTGGCTGCTCTTCTATCCGGCGTGCTATGTCGCCGTCATCCTCCTGCTACGCAGAAGAGTGCTCCGGCTGCACACGAGCGTCTGGATGGACGCGCTCGTCGGCCTGCTCGGCGTGGCCGCGCTGACCAGCGGCATCGGCGTGGCGATGGCGAACTCGTATCCGCGCTACAGCGCGTGGACGATGACGGTAAACCTGATCTATCCGCTCGCCGACCTGCTGCTGATCCTGCTGATCGTCACGGTGTTCAGTCTGCTGGGCTGGCATCCCGGCCGGATGTGGTGGCTGCTGGGCATCGGGCTGGTGGGCTTCGCGATAGCCGACTCGCTCCTGCTGGTCAGCGTCACCACGGACAGGGACCCCGGGTCCGGCCTCCTCAGCACGCTGTGGCTGTTCTCGGTGCTCATGCCGGCCCTGGCCGCCTGGCAGCGACCGCGCTGGCACCCACCGGCCAAGATGTCCGGCTGGGGCGTCATCGCGGTCCCGCTGGTGCTCACCGTGATCGCGCTCGGTCTGCTCGTCCTCGGCGCCGCGGTCCAGCTGCCAAAGATCACCGTCGGGCTCGCCGCGGCCACGGTGCTGACGGCCCTGGCCCGCGCCGCGTTCACCTTCATCGAGGTCCAGCAACTCGCCGAGAGCAAAGCGCTGGCCCGCACCGACGAGCTGACGGGCCTGGCGAACCGGCGTGGCTTCATCGAACGGCTGACGAAGGCCGAGCAGCACGCCACCGGGGTGGACACCTTCGCACTCCTCCTGCTGGACCTTGACCGGTTCAAGGAGATCAACGACTCGCTGGGGCATCAGGTGGGCGACGCGCTGCTGGCGCAGGTCGGAACCCGTATCTCCGACGCCCTGCGTCCCGGCGACCTGCATGCCCGCCTGGGCGGCGACGAGTTCGCGGTCCTGCTCGAACACGCGGACATCGAGGCCGCGAAACGCGTCGCCGACCGGGTGCTGGCCGTGCTCGACGATCCCTTCGACGTCGGCGGGGTGACCCTGCACGTCGACGCGAGCATCGGCGCCGCCGTGTACCCCGACCACGCCGAGGACGCCCACACCCTGCTGCAGCGCGCCGATGTGGCCATGTATGCCGCGAAGTCGGGCCGCACCGGCGTGGAGTCCTACCGTCCCGGGTCCGACGTGAACAGCCTCGTCCGCCTCGACATGATCGAGTCCCTGCGCGCGGCGCTCGGCACCGGCCAGCTGGAGGTGCACTACCAGGTCAAGGTCGACCTCGATTCCGGGCAGGCGAACGCCGTAGAGGCCCTGGTCCGCTGGCGGCATCCCCGCCGCGGCCTGCTCGGGCCAGAGGAGTTCGTCCCCCTGGCCGAACAGGCCGGTTTCATCCGGATGCTGACCATCGAGGTGCTGGAGACCGCCCTGGGCCAGTGCCGGCAGTGGCACTCCGCCGGATTCGACGTCGCGGTGGCGGTGAACCTGTCCGCCTCGGACCTGCTGGACCGTGGCTTTCCCGAACAGGTCAGCGGCATGCTCTCCGGCTTCGGGCTGAGCCCGACGGCACTCGAGCTGGAGATCACCGAGACCACGTTGATGCTCGACCGGGTCCGCACGGCCGCCGTACTCGGGGAGCTGCGCGACCTGGGGATCGGAATCGCCGTCGACGACTACGGCACCGGGTACTCCTCCCTGGCCAGGCTCTGGGAGCTGCCCGTCGACGTGCTGAAGCTGGACAAGTCATTCATCCAACGCATGGAGGTCGACGGCCGGGCCGAGGCGATCGTCCGTTCGACGGTCGGACTCGCCCACGCGCTCGGCCTGCGCATCGTCGTCGAGGGCGTGGAGACCGCCGGGGCGATGCGGATGCTGCGGGATTTCGGCTGCGACCTGGCTCAGGGCTACTTCCTCGGCCATCCGGGCCCATCCGAGCAGGTGACCGAGCAACTGCGGCGACGGGCGCCGTCGGCTGGCATGATCGATCCGGAGGCGATCGGCCGGACGGAGGAATGTCCCGGCGATCTCTCCCCGACGATGGAGAGTGCCGTGCTGAACGCCCCAGTCGCCCCGGATCGGACGCCGGCGGTCAAGTCGTGGCGCTGACGGCGCCGCCCCGCGATCTCGGCCCCACCGTATGGGACGGGCTCTCGCTGCTGACCAGCCCACGCCAGGCCCCGGTCGCCGTCGGCGGTGAGCTGGATCCGGCGACGTTGATCGGCGCCTACCGGGCCGGTGCCTTCCCTTGGCCGGCGAGCGAGGCCGACGGCGGCGGCGAGGCTCATGAGGACGACGAGGACGACGAGGCTCACGGGGACGACGATAGCGGCGGGACCCGCGGGGGCGGGGGGTGGCTGCGCGAGATCCTGCGGGCGGCGGTGGCCGCCCGACGCATCCCCCATCTGCCCCCGCACCGCCCCGGTGGGCTGGACCTGCTCTGGTGGAGCCCCGACCCCCGGGCAGTGATCCCGATCGGCCGGCTGCGGGTCAACCGGACACTGCGCAAGCGGCTGCGTAACTGTGGGTGGACCACCACCGTCGACGAGCGCTTCGTCGACGTCGTCCGTGGCTGCCGCCGCGGCGGCACCTCCGAGTGGATCATTCCCCAACTGGTCGAGGGCTACGCCGAGCTGCACGCCCTGGGCTGGGCGCACAGCATCGAGGTCTGGGAGGGCGACGAGCTGGTCGGCGGCATGTACGGAGTGGGCGTCGGCGGCGTGTTCGTCGGTGAATCGATGTTCCGCACCCGGACCGACGCCTCCAAAGTGGCTCTGGCCGACTTCGACGCCCGGTTCATCGCGGCCGGCGGGATGCTGCTGGACGTGCAGATCGCGACCCCGCATCTGATCGACCTAGGTGCGGTGGAGATTCCGCGGGCCGATTTCCTCGCCGTTCTGGCCCGCGTCCGGGATGCCGACGTCCGCCTCAACCGGGACCGGTACCCGGTCGCCCGCCTTGCCCCGCATGGCGCCTCCGGCGCAATGCGGGGACCCCTGGCCTAGGGCGCCGTCCGGGGTCTCCGTCACCTCACCTCCGGCGAGGTGGGGTTCAGTCGCCGGCGCGGGCCTGCGGGACCGATACCAGGGGAAACCGCTCGACCGCCTCGGCCAGGACGGCCAGCAGATGATCGATCTCGACGTCGGTGTTGGCCGCGGTGACCTGGATGCGCACCCCGACCTGCTCGCGGGGAACGACCGGGAACGGCACCACACTCGCGAAGATCCCCCGTTCGAACAGAAACCGGCCCAACGGCTCGGCCTGCGCGGCGTCGACCAGGGGAATCTCTATGATCGGAAAGCCGCTGGCGTTGAGCGTGAACAGGCCGAGCCCGCGCAGGCCGTCGAGGAACCGGCTGGTCAGGCGATACAGCCGGGCACGGATGGCGTCCCCGCGTTCCGCGTTGACCCGCAGCCCGACCAGCCCGGTCGCCAGGGACGCCACCGGCGACGGGCCGGAGAAGACGTACGGGCCCGCGGTGGACTTCAGATACTCCTTCACCTCCGTGGGGCAGGCGACGAAGGCGAGCAGCGACGAATACGCCTTCGAGAAACCGCCGACCAGGACGAGATCGTCGTAGGTCTCGCCGAGATGGCGGACGATTCCGTTGCCGCGGCTGCCGTAGGGGCTCGACGCGACGGCATCACGCTCGCCGACGACACCGAACCCGTGGGCGTCGTCGACGTAGAGCAGGGCGTCGTGCGCACGGGTGAGCGCCGCGAGTTCGGCGAGCGGCGGGCCGTTTCCGGTCATGCTGTGGACGCCGTCGACGCACACAACCCGGGGGTGGGGGCTCGTCCGCAGCCGGCGTTCCAGCCGGTCGAGCCGGTCCTCGCGGAAGCGCGCCACGACGGCGCCGTGGGCCGCGGCCACGACCGCGCCGTCATGCGCCGTCTGATGGGCGTGCACCTCGACGAAAAGGGCCCCCTTGCCCACGAGGGCGGGCAGCACCGACAGCTGGATGTGGGTGATGGTCGGGAGCAGCAGCGCGTCCTCGGCACCGAGGAGAGCGGCGAGCGTGCGCTCGATGTCGTCGTACATCTGCGGGCTGGCGATCAGCCTCGACCAGCTCGGGTGGGTGCCCCAGCGGTCCAGGTACTCCGGGACCGCCTCGATAATCTCCCGGTCGAGATCGAGGCCAAGGTAGTTGCACGACGCGAAATCGGCGAGCCAGTGATCACCTATCCGTATCCGGCGGCCGTCGATCTCGTCCACCGTCGCGTCGTAAAAGGGCGCGTGGCGGCGCAGGCGGTCCAGTTCGGCCCGCATCCCCATAGGCTGATCAAGAACGTGTCGCCAGGCCGGAGATAACGCCCCCGAGACGGGAGGCGAAGGCAAGTCGGGACTTTCATAGGTCTGCGACATCCCCGCGGCCTAGTCGCCCATGCCCTGGGCCGCGGCGATCGGCCAGGCGGGCGGAATAATCACTAATATCCCGGAAAGTCCAAATGGTCCAGTTTCTCGGAAGATAGTCGGGCCTGCCAGCGGAACCGGGTGCGCTACCACCATCACCAGCCCTCAGGATCGCCGGGAACACACGTCGCCGGGTTCAGGGAACGAAGAAGTACCAACGGGCCAAAGGAGCATCCAACGCGTAAACAATAAACCTCGGAACCTGGATAATTCCACAACAAGCGCGATATGTTCCTGCTCTGCGCATCGGAGCCGGGAGACCGGGCGGACGTCGGGGCCGCTCCGGACCGGGGTCCACGCCACGCCACGGCCGGGGCGGATCCGACTGGCGGCCCGGGCGGCTCCCGCCGCCCGCCGAAGGCCCGCAGCCGTGGTGTTATCGTCCCCGGCATGTCTGACACGGCGGCATCCGCGGCGACCTGCACCGCGTCCACGGCTGCGGCTTCCACGGCTCCCCCCGCGGGCTCGAGGCAGGCCCCGACGCCCTCCGCGGCGGCCACTCCCCGCGAGCGGACCAAGGAGGAGGGTCCGCTCGTGCGCGCCCTGCCCTATTCCGGGTTCGGACTGTCGCGCTCGAAGACGCTGTTCCTCGCGCACCGCAAGGAGCCCGTCGACCCGGCCGGCTTCTACTCGCTGATCGCCGCGGACTCCGTGCGCCAGCTGATGCGGTACACCTCCCTGACCGGCCAGCTCGTCCTCGACGTCGGCGGCGGCCCGGGTTACTTCCGCTCAGCCTTCCTCGACGCCGGCGCCCGGTATGTGTGGGTCGAGCCGGACGTCTCGGAGATGGAGGCCGGTGGCCTCGAGGTTCCCGGCCGGGTCCGGGGCAGCGCCTTGGACCTACCGTTCCTCTCCGGAAGCGTTGATCTCTGCTACACGTCAAACGTGCTCGAACACGTTCCCGACCCATGGCGGATGTGCTCCGAGCTGGCCCGGGTGACCCGCCCCGGCGGGCTCATCTTCCTGAGCTACACGAACTGGCTGTCCCCTTGGGGCGGCCACGAGACCGCACCCTGGCACTATCTGGGTGGCGACCGGGCGGCGGCAAGGTTCGAACGCCGCAAGGGCAAGGCGCCGAAGAACATCTACGGCAAGACTCTGTTCCCGGTGTCGGTGGCCGACACCCTCGCCTGGGCGAAGCGGCGGCCCGACGTCGAGATCCTCGACGCGATGCCGCGCTATCTACCCGACTGGGCGAAGGTGATTCTCAGGATTCCCGGTGCCCGCGAGATTGTGACCTGGAACCTCGCGATGGTGTTGCGCAAGCGCTGAGCCGCCGGGCCGCGCGAGTGCCGGCCCGGCGGCTCCGGCCCAGCGGCTCAGAGGAGTCGCAGCTGCTTGCCCGGTGCCGGCCGGCGCGGCCGACGCCGCCCGCCCTCGGCCGGGACGCCCTCGGCCGGGGCAGAGGACAGCAAAGCCGGCCTGATATCCGCAAGAAACGGTGAGGGACGGGTCGTCACGACCGACCCGGCGCGCCGCCGGCTGGCCGCCGAGGTGAGGACCAACCGATGCCTGGCCCGGGTGACGCCGACGAAGAAGAGCCGGCGCTCCTCCGCCTCGGCGTCCTTCGTGCCGGCGTCGGCGGTTCCGCCGACGCCACCGCCCGGCGCCTCACCGCCCGGAATCCCACCGGCCGGACCGAACCGCATCGGCAGCAGCCCGTCCTCACAACCGACGATGATGACCAGGCCGTATTCCAGGCCCTTGCTCGCGTGCAGGGTCAGCAGCGAGATCCGGTCCGCCCTCGGGTCCAGCCCGTCGACCTCGGCGGCGAGCGTGACCGACGTGAGGAAACCCGCCAGGTCGTTGCCGGCCGCTGCGGCGGCCGGTGCGAGCAGCTCCACCGCCAGGCGCAGCTCGGCCTCGGTCGGCACCCGCCCGCCGGAGAAGCCGGGGAACCCGTCGGACGGCACGGCTCCGAGCTCGCTTCTCCTCGCCTCGGCAAGATCGGTGGCCCGTGCCGCCGCGTCGCGCAGCAGACCCGACACCGGACGCGGGACGCCAGGACCCGACGGACCCGTGGTCGTCAGGTCCTGCAGCAGGGCGAGCAGGCCGGCGACCGCGGGAGCGTCCGCGAGCGGGAGATGAGAGCGCCGCTGGAACGGGAAACCGCGGGTGGCCAGCGCTTCCATGATCGGCTCGGCCTGACGGGCGGTCCGGTAGAGCACGGCGATGTCCGCGAAGGAGAACCCCGCGTCGACCGATCCGTCCACCCCCGAGTCCAACGCGTGGAACGAGGTACCGCCGAGCGCCGCGTCGATCGTGCCGACGACGGCGATCGCCTCCTCGGCCTCACTGCGGTAGCGCCGCAGCAGCACCGGGCCGTCGCCCTCGGCGCCCCGCACGGCGGTCAGGGTCCGGTCCGGGACCAGACTCGCGGGCGCGATCACATCGAGCGCCGTCCGCACGATGGTGCGGGTGGATCGGTAGCCGCGGGTCAGGGCGACCGGGCGGGCACTCGGGTAGTCCTGCTCGAACCGCAGGAAGAACCGGACGTCCGCACCCCGGAAGCTGTAGATAGCCTGGTCCGGGTCGCCGATCACGCACAGGTTGGCCGTGGGGGGACACAACAGCCCCAGCAGGCGGTACTGGAGTTCGTCGGTGTCCTGGTACTCGTCGACCCAGACGTGGCGCCACCGCCGCTGGTAGTGCTCGGCGAGATCCGGGGACGACCGCAGCAGGGTCAGCGGCAGGGTGATCAGATCGTCGAGGTCGACCATGTCCCGATCGCGCAGCGCGGCGTCGTAACGGGCGAGCGCCCCGACCAGGTCGTGGTCGCGGATCGCCTCGCCGAGCGCTCGGTGCCGCTTGAGCTCGGCGACACCGGCCGCCACCCGCCGGCGCGTCCGGGCGTCGCCCTCACCGTACAGCGCCGCGGCGATTAGCTCCACGCGCACCGCGTCGTCCGCTACCTGGACCTGCGGGCCCCGGGCGAGTTTCGCGTGCTGCTCACGGATGATCGTGAGCCCGAGGCCGTGGAAGGTCGTCGCGAGCACCCGTCCGGCGGCGTCACCCAGCAGGACGGCGAGCCGTTCGGCGAGCTCCCCGGCCGCACGCCGGGTGAAGGTGACCGCCAGGCACTCCCCGGCCGGCACCCCGTGCTCAGCGACCCGGTGTGCGATCGCGTGGACCAGCGTACGGGTCTTGCCCGTTCCCGGTCCGGCGAGGACGAGCAGCGGACCGGACAGATGCGAGGCGGCCAGCCGCTGCTCGGGATCCAGCCCGTCGAGCACCGACGGGGTCTCGCCGGAAACCGGCGTGAACAGCTGGCTGCCGGCCACCGCGGCGTCCCCCGGCAGCACCGTGGCATCAGAGGCCGGGCGCGCCCGCGCCGCGAGCGCCTCGTCGAGGGAGGGTCCCGTATCGATCCGGTCCTGCCCACCGGCCGCGCCGGATCCCAGGTCGAACAGGGTGCCACCGTCCCGGGCGAGCTCCCGGGGCTCGAACAACCGGATGACGCCGTACTCGCCGTCGAACCCGGCCTGCCGGATCACCTCCCCGCGGCGCAGGCGACTGATTGCCTCGACCAGCTCCGGCGATCCGGCCTCGGCGATGTCCGTGAGCGGTACGTCGCCGAGGATGTCGAGCTCCGGGCCCAGACGGGAGACCAACGACGTCACCTGACCCGCGACCGCCTTGCTCTTCGGACCCACGCCGAGGATCTCCCCGACGACCTCCGGCAGCGGAACCAGCGAGGTGACGCCGGGCGCCGTGACGGGGCGGTGGCCGGGCCGCCGGTCGGCCAGCGCCTCGACCCGGTTGAGGACCCCGACGGTGAGGCCACCGCCGCAGGTGGGGCAGCGTCCGCCGGCCTCCCGGGTCTGGTCCGGCGTGAGGATCACCCCGCACTTGCGATGCCCGTCGAGGTGGTATTTGCCCTCCTCCGGGAAGAACTCGACGGTCCCCGCGAAGCCGTCCCCGCCGCGCAGCGCGGCCTCGATGGAGAAGTAGTCGAGGTCGCAGGTGAACGCGGTCGCCTCCCGGCCGAGCATCGGCGGGGAGTGGGCGTCAGAGTTGCTCACCAGCCGGTAACGGTCGAGACCGGAGATCCGCCAGAACATCTCCGGGTCCGCCGAAAGCCCCGTCTCCAGGGCGAAGACCTCATCGGCGAGGTCGCCGTAGCAGTCCTCGACGGCGTCGAACCCGGACTTCGAACCGAGAACCGCGAACCAGGGCGTCCACACGTGCGCCGGGACCAGATAGCAGCCCGCCCCGCCACCAAGGGTGATCTCCAGCAGATCGCGGGAGTCCAGGCCCAGGATGGGACGCCCGTCCGCGGCGAGGTTGCCGATTCGGGCCAACGCCGCCGTGATCCTTCCGGCGGCCTCCCGATCGGGAGCGTAGAGAAGATGATGGACCTTACGGGTCCGGTCGCCCCTCTTGTAGATCGTCGAGATCTCACTGGAGATCATGAAGCGGGTCGCCGTCCGGCAGGAGGCCGGCAACGTGCGCAGCACCTCATGCTCGAGATCGGACCGCAGCCGGAACAGGCCGGGCTCGGCCGGGACCAGCTTCGTCGCGATCTCCTGGGACCAGGCCGGATGGGTGAAGTCGCCGGTGCCGACGACGGCGATGCCCTTGCGTGCCGCCCACCAGGCCAGGTGCTCCAGATCGCAGTCACGACTGCAGGCACGCGAGTACCGGGAGTGAATGTGCACATCAGCGTAGAACCGTGACCTCACGGATGCGTATGTTGTCGCACCCGCCTCGCCGTGCCGTCGGCGGCACGCCGAACCCGCACCCGAACCCGCACCCGGCGCACCCCGCGGACGGGCTACCCCCTCCTGTCGCTCCGCCGGAGAGGGGGACGTCATTATGCGTAGGATGCTGGCATCCTGCCGACCTCGCGGACGTGGCGTCACAGATCGGTGGCGCCGCGGATCGGGAGAGCGGATCGGGAGAACAGCGCCGACGGGAGGAAAGTCACGTGGCGACAACCGACGGATGTCGTTTCCCTCCCGGCGCGGGCGCCGGGATCTCCAGAGCGAGGTCCTGATGACGACGGAGACCGCCGGCCTCGAGCGGCATGCCGCCCTCGCCGACCACTGTCACCGGCTGGTGCGGTTCCTCCATGAGGTCGCGGCGGCCCGGTCGGGCCGGATCCGGACCATCGAGGAGCATCCGCTCACAGTGGAGCTCGCCAGCATCCCGGCCGGCGTGCCTGTCCGAGCACGCCGGGGCCGGCGAGGTGCTGCTGACCGCCCCCGCCGCCACCGTCCTGCCC
>NZ_CDWTMO010000104.1:0-15069 GCF_977946435.1 Frankia sp. CgKIO3
CTGCCCGCCACACACCCCAAGTCATGCCGGCAACCAGACAGAACAGCCGGAACCGACACACCGACGACCATCAAGATCCAACTAGTGGAAGCGGCATTGAGGCTGGCCGGGTCTGGCCGTGTGTCGACGCCGCGCACGGGTTGAGGACCCACTTTGATTGCTTCGTGCCTGATCCGGACGGTCCGTCGCGTGACGCGCTGGTCTGGCTTGTCCTCTGGCAGGCACGGCAGAACAGCCAGCTGAAGGCGATCGTCGAGAAGCTCGCCGCGGCGAACGCGGACCTGACGGCGGCGAACGGGGTACTGGCCGGCCGGTTGGGCCGGGGGGCGCCTCGACCGCGGACTCCCCGTAGCCTGCACCCAGGCTCCTTCCCGTTGCCGCTTCCATGGCCTAGTCGCCACGGAATGTAACGAGAAGGAATCCTCTTATTGATCAACGCCAGCCCACCACCTGGCGACCGTCACCCTGACGATCTCACCTGAGCCGAACTGCACCCATTTCCGAACGTTTACTCCATCAATGAGGAAACACCACCGCGGATCACGCCGGTCCAGGCGCTTCGGGAGCATCTCGACCGGTGGAAGAACGGCCAGGGACGCGAATACCCACAACCCGACGGTGAGACGACATTCGCCTGCGACATGGGCGACAGCCGCTATGGTTGCCCGTGGTACGACAACGTCGAATGGCCCGACGGCAACCCCCTGATGTCGCCTGATGGCCGCGGGGGAGGGGGCCGGGAAGGACCGGCGGAAGCGGCGGCGTTCCCAGGGTGAGGGGGCGCTGTTTCAGCGGGCGAGCGACGGCCTGTGGGTCGGTCGCATCGATCTCGGCTGGGCGGACGGGAAGCGCGTCCGTAAGACCGTCTACGGCAAGACGGAGAAGGAATGCCGCGAGAAGCTCACCAAGGTCAGGAATGCGGCCGAACTCGGCGTCAACGTCACGGCAGAGCGCCGGACGGTCGCGGTGTGGCTGACGGAGTGGCTCGCCATCAAGGAGGACGACGGAACGCGGGCGTCGACGCTGCGGGCCTACCGTTGGCTGATCACCACGCACATCGTGCCGATGATCGGCCGTGTGCAGCTCGACAAGCTGACCCCGTTGGACGTGCGGCGGCTCGTCGCGGCGGCGAAGAAGTCGGGGCTGTCGGCGGGGAGCGTCCGCCACGTGCAAAGCCTGATCCGCAACGCGCTGGCGGAGGCCGAACGGCTGGACCTCGTGGCGCGCAACGTCGCGAAAGCGGTCAAGGCGCCACCGACACCGCATCGCGAGGTCCGTGCCCTGCGCCCGGAAGAGGCGCGCCGGCTCGTCGATGTGCTCCGCGGCGAGCGGCTGGAAGCGGTCTTCGCCTGCGCACTGATGCTCGGGCTACGGCGTGGCGAGATCCTCGGCCTGCGCTGGACGGACGTCGACATCGACGGAGCGACGCTGCACGTCTGGCAGACCCTGCCGTCAGGCCGGGTTGCCGTGGCTGCGGCTGCATGATCTGCGCCACGCCTTCGCGTCGATGCTCTTTGCCGAGGGTGTAGCGGCGCGGACGGTGATGGAGCTGCTCGGGCACTCCACGATCCAGCTCACCATGAACACCTACACCCACGTAATGCCGGAGACCCAGCGCGACGCGGTCGGCCGGCTCGACCGGATCTTCGGCGATCAGGCGGACGACGAAGAGGAGGGCGGGGAGGAGCTCGCGGGCTGACCGTGTACCCGAGCGAATCGGCGGCGCCCCGGGATGGCTGTGTACCTTGCAGCGCCCGGGGCGTCTGCCATCAGGGCATCCACCAGGGTATAGAGAGGCTGGGGTACAGAAGTGGGTACAGAGACCTTCTGGAAGAGACTACCGAGAGTCATGCGACCTGGTAGATACGGGTGCGCCGCCAGGGACTTGAACCCCGAACCCGCGGATTAAGAGTCCGCTGCTCTGCCAATTGAGCTAGCGGCGCGTTGCCTCCGCGTCCCCACGGCGACATGCAGAACTCTACCAGGCGCTGGAGACGAGTGGCCGGGGGTGCAGGCACGGCGCTCGGTAGCGGCGGCCACCTTGGAGATCACTGGTGGCGGCGGCTCCGGGTCCCTGCGTGTCCTCCGGGGCCGGTCTTACCCGGGATCTTGCCCGGGTCCCGGGGCTGCCTGTGGTCTCGGCTCGGAGCCGTAACGGGCATCAGCGGGGTTCCAGGAATGTTTCGCTGATAGACATGACGTGGCCGACGCCGCGGGCCTGCCGGACGTACGGTCAGGCCGGGACACCGCGGTGAGGCCGGGACGCGGTGGCTTTGGCGTCTCGTCCCTTCCCTCGCGTCCGATCCGGACCGGCGTCACGCGGGTACCGAATCGGACCTGACGACCTGGAGGCCCACCGCGAGCTCCGAAGCATCGTCCGCTGACACGGCCCGTCCCTCGCACGGACCGCCGGATCGGCCGGACCCCAGCCTGCACCCGGGTCCGGGTCCCGTCGAGCGATCGCAGTTGCCCAGTCCACGCCCACGGCCCCAACCAGCCGAGGGGCCTGCCGCCCCGGCTCCCCGGTGGCTCCCGGTTCACCTACGGCCACCGAGGAGAAAGCCGAGGAGGCCGGGCCGGAGAAAGCCGGGGCCCCGGACCGGAGAAACCGGCGGTCGGCTGGCTGCGCAGGATCCTCCGCGAGATCCTCTTGTACCGCCGCAACGCCGCCCTGGCCTTCGGCGCCGCGCTGCTCGGCACGCTCGTCACGGCCGCCGTCCCGTTGGTCGAGCGGCAGGTCATCGACAACGTCGTCGTCACGCACCACCACTTTCTTGCACCCTATGTCGCCATTCTGCTCGGGGCCGGGGTCGTCGTCTTCGCCGCCGCGTTCGTCCGACGCTACGTCGGTGGCCGGCTCTCCCTCGATGTCCAGTACGACCTGCGCGACGCCGTCTTCAGCGCCATCGAGCGCCTCGACGGGGCCCGGCAGGACCAGCTCCAGATCGGGCAGGTGGTGAGCCGGGCGATCTCGGACGTCACCGTGGTCCAGGGTCTGCTGTCCTATCTGCCGATGATGAGCGGCAACCTGGTGCTCTTCGTCGTGTCCCTTGTGGTGATGGCCTGGCTGTCCCCGCTGCTCACCGTCATCGCGCTCGCGCTGGGGCCGGCGCTGTTCATCGTCGGCTACGGCGCCCGACGCACGGTCTTCCCGGCGACCTGGGCGGCGCAGCAGCAGGCCGGCGAGGTCGCCGGAGTGGTCGAGGAGGCCGTCGCCGGCGTCCGGGTGGTGAAGGGGTTCGGGCAGGAGGCCCGCGAGCTGGACCGGCTGGCGGTGGACGCCCGGTGGCTGTTCGCGCTTCGGATGCGTGCGGTGCGCATCACCAGCAGGTTCGGTGCGGCGATGCAGGCCGTTCCCGCGCTCGGCCAGGTCGCGGTGCTGGCGCTCGGCGGCTGGCTGGCGCTGACGGACCGGATCACCCTCGGCACCTTCCTCGCGTTCAGCACCTATCTGGGCGCCCTGATCGGGCCGACGCGGACCCTCGCCGGTCTGCTCACCGTGGGCCAGCAGGCCAAGGCCAGCACGATACGCATCTTCGAGATCATCGATTCGCAGCCGGCGATCACGGACCGGCCGGGCGCCGTGCGCCTTGGCCGGGTCCGCGGGCTGGTCGACCTGGACGGTGTCACGTTCGGCTACGTTCCGTCCCGCCCCGCGCTGCGGGACGTGAGCCTGCGGATCGAGCCGGGGGAGACGGTCGCCCTCGTCGGCACGTCCGGCTCGGGCAAGTCGACGGTCGCGATGCTGCTGTCGCGGTTCTACGATCCCCAGGCCGGGACGGTCCGGCTTGACGGTGTGGACATCCGCACGGTGACACTATCGTCGCTGCGGGCGCAGATCGGGGTCGTCTTCGAGGACAGTTTCCTGTTCTCCGACACGGTGCGCGCGAACATCGCCTACGGCCGGCCGGGTGCCACGGATGACCAGATCGTCGCGGCCGCGCAGGCGGCGCAGGCGGACGTCTTCATCCGCGGCCTGCCCGACGGCTATGACCCCGTCGTGGGGGAACAGGGCCTGACCCTCTCCGGCGGCCAGCGCCAGCGCGTCGCGCTCGCCCGCGCGCTACTCACCGATCCCCGCGTCCTGCTCCTCGACGACGCGACCTCGGCCGTGGACGCCCGGATCGAGGCCGAGATCCACGACACGCTCCGGACGATCATGCGTGGCCGCACCACCCTGCTCATCGCGCACCGGCGCTCCACCCTGCGCCTCGCCGACCGGATCGCCGTGCTCGACGCCGGCCGGATCGTCGACGTCGGGACCGAGGCCGAACTGACGGCCCGATGTCCTCTGTTCCGCCATCTGCTCGCCGGCCCCGGTGAGGGCCTTCCCGACCAGCTCCCGTCCCCGTCCCCCGACCCCGACCCCGACC
The DNA here is from genome assembly GCF_977946435.1 of Frankia sp. CgKIO3. Lineage (NCBI taxonomy): Bacteria > Bacillati > Actinomycetota > Actinomycetes > Frankiales > Frankiaceae > Frankia > Frankia sp. CgKIO3. The sequence goes on from NZ_CDWTMO010000104.1 coordinate 4,374, forward strand.
TTTCTTGCCTATCCAGAGGGATAAATCGGACACAAAAGGCTCTGGATAGGCAAGGAAGTGGGCAAGGAAGTAGGCAAGGAAAAGGAAGTGGTCTCCGGGGCGGTGCTACCCGAGGCGGTCTCGGCCGGGGGCTCGGCGGCGGGGGCCCCTTCGGTGACATGCCGGCGACCCCCGATCTGCTCGCCCGGGTCGACGCCCTGCCCCCGGCGCTCGACGAGCCGCGGGTCGACCAGGCTGCGGCGGCCGCCCCCGACCCGGCATTCTCGCTGCACCGGCTGCTGGCCGTGGTCCGCTGGCCGCTCGTCCTGGGCCTGCTGCTGGTGGCGGCCGACGCCGTCGCGGGTCTCGCCCTGCCGGCGTTGGTGCGGCATGCCGTCGACGCCGGTGTGAGTGTCGGGGCACGTGACGTCCTGTTCGCCACCGCCGGTGTCGCGCTGGCGGTGGTACTGGTCAACTGGGCGGTGCAGGTGTGGCAGACCCGTGTCACGGGCCGGATGGGGGAGCGGCTGCTTTACATCCTGCGGGTGAAGACCTTTGCGCAGCTGCAGCGCCTCGGGCTCGACTACTACGAGCGCGAGCTCGCCGGCCGGATCATGACCCGGATGACGACCGACGTCGACGCCCTGTCGACCTTCCTGCAGACCGGCCTGACCACCGCCATCGTCAGCCTGCTGTCCTTCTTCGGCGTCCTGGTGGCGCTGATCGTGCTGGACGCCGAGCTCGCCCTGGTCGTCGTCGCCGTACTGCCGATCCTGGTCGTGGCGACGGTGGTGTTCCGGCGTCGCTCCTCCGCCGCCTACACCGAGTCCCGGGAACGAGTCAGCGCCGTCAACGCATCGCTGCAGGAGAACCTGACCGGCCTGCGCATCGCCCAGGCGTTCGGCCGGGAAGCGGTCAACCAGGCGAGGTTCCGCGAGCTCGCGGACAGCTACCGCCGCTCGCGGCTGCGGGCACAACGGATGATCGCTCTCTACTTCCCGTTCGTCGAGTTCCTCTCCCGGGTCGCGGGTGCTCTCGTGCTGGGAATCGGCGCCCACCTTGCCGTCGGCGGATTCCTGTCGCCGGGAGCACTACTCGCGTTCCTGCTCTATGTGGACCTCTTCTTCGCGCCGGTGCAGCAACTGTCCCAGGTGTTCGACGGTTATCAGCAGGCCCGGGTCGGTCTGCGCCGGCTTTCCGAGCTGCTGCGGACTCCGACCTCGACGCCGCCGGCCGAGCACCCGCGACCGGTCGGGCGGCTGGCCGGCGAGGTGGTCCTGGCCGGCGTCCGGTTCGCCTACACGGGAAGCACCGCCGCGCGGACGGAGAACTCCGGGCCGGCGGGAAACGCCGTGAACGGGGTGAGCCTGCGCATCGCCCCGGGGGAGACAGTCGCCCTGGTCGGGGAGACCGGCGCGGGCAAGTCCACGGTGGTGAAGCTGATCGCCCGGTTCTACGACGTGACCGAGGGTGCGGTGCGGGTGGACGGCGTCGACGTGCGCGACTTCGACCTGCCCGCCTACCGGCGACGGCTCGGTGTCGTTCCGCAGGAGCCGTTCCTGTTCTCCGGGACGGTCCGGGACACCATCGCCTACGCTCGGCCGGATGCCTCCGACGCCGAGGTCGTGGCGGCGGCGCGGGCGGTCGGCGCCCACGCGTTCATCACCCGCCTGGCCGACGGCTACGATCATCTGGTCGGCGAACGCGGCCGGGGACTGTCCGCCGGCCAGCGTCAGCTCCTGGCGCTCGCCCGCGCGGAGCTCGCCGACCCGGACATCCTGCTGTTCGACGAGGCGACCGCGGCGCTCGACCTCGCGACGGAGGCGGCGGTCACGGCCGCCTCGGAGGCGGTGGCCACCCGGCGGACCACGATCGTCATCGCCCATCGGCTCACCACGGCGGCCCGGGCCGACCGGGTGGTCGTGATGGCGGACGGCCGGGTGGTCGAGCAGGGGCCGCACGCCGAGCTGGTGCACGCCGGAGGCCTGTACTCCCGCCTGTGGGCCGCCTTCACCGCGGAGTCCGTCACGCCCGCGGAGTCCGTCACGCCCGCGGATCTCAGCCCGACCGCGGACAGCGGTGCGGATCGGCGAGCGGCTGGCTGACCGTCAAGCGGCTGGCTGACCGGCGAGGGCGGCCTCATTCCGTAATGTCATGGTTCGCCCTCAAGCCTGAGGGGATGCCCTCACGGGGCGACGAGCAAGCCCGCCCGTCGCCCCGATCGGCCGAGCGGTCACCCGGGGCCGGCGGCGATCAGAGGAGGGGATCATGAAGGCGAACGGTCTGTTGATGGAGATCGCCTGGTCACGGCTGCCCAGCGGAATCGCCACACCCGGTGAACTCGCCGACCAGCTGGACGCCGACCTGCGGGACCGCGCCAGGGTCGCCGCGTTCGACGAGCACGGTCTGTGGGTCCGGGTCCACCGGCCGCACCAGGTCGAGGCGCTCGCCGCCGAACTCGCTTACAAGCTCTCCCAGGTCGGCGCGTCCGATCAGACGTTCCTCTCCTGGCACGACGAGCTGGGTAATCATCGTCGTTCGCTGAGCGGCCGTCGGATCGGGATGCACCGCAAGGTCGCCTGAACATGCCGTCGGATTCTCGACGAGGTCCCACGAAGTCCCGGAAGCCCCGGGAAGACCGGAAGATGGTGGATCCCGCCCGGTCGGCCCTTGGTCGGTCGGCTGGCGGTCAGCCCTCGGCCGGCTGGAGGGTCTCCCGAGCGATCGCGGTGCCGAAGCGGACGGCGCCAGGGGACGGGACCGGGCAGGCCGTCATCGGCTTCTGGAGCAACGGGCAGAAGTGGACCCCGTCGGGGCTGCGGACTGTGACGATCCCCCCGGGCTCGCAGGTCTCGCCCGCGGCACAGGGCATCGTCGAGGTGAACCGGCCGTTCATGGTCAGCACCCGGCCCGCGGGGACCACCCGGGTACGTTCGTGCTCTGCGGCGATCTGGCGCCACAGGCGGTCCAACAGGGTCATCCCGGCCTCGTCGACCGTCTGGTCACGCCGTGGCGGCGCATCCACGAGGACGACGCCGATGCCCTGATTCGTCAGCATCTTGACGGCCTTCGTCACGTCCTCCCGGTAGGCCGTCACCAGGTCACGACCCTGCATGCAGGGCGTCACCTGGTTGCCGGAGAACACCAGAACCGCGGTGGTCGGCCGCCAACGCCGCGCCTGGTCGCGGATGTCCATGAGCCAGTCGCAGGGCGCCGTGCCACCCCAGGTGCGCACCAGCACGGCGGTCCCGCCGTCCGCGCGGGCCGCCTCGTCGAAGGCGCTACCCGCCTCCCAGGCGAGCGAGTCGCCCCACAACGCCACCCGTGGCCTGTCGTCGGAGGTCCTGTTCACCACCAGGGTGCCCCCGACCAGGACGATCGCGACGACGAACAGCCAGCCGACCGGTCCCAGCCGTCCGATCCGCACGGTCCGCCCCTTCCTGCCCCGCCGCACCGGGCCGGTATCACCGGATCCCCGATCACGTCCGACTCTGCCCGGCTACCCACCACCTCATCGTGCTTCCCGCCCGGCGCTGTTCTGGTGACGGGTGTGCCGTCCCCACGAACGGACATTACCGAACGTACCTCCCATAACTGTTCTATCCAGAGACCCGAGTAGCTCCCGCTACCGCGGGCGGTCGTGGCCGAGACGGAGGGTGGGGGGTGGGTAGGACATGGCAGTACCCATGGCGGCGGGCTGCCCTGTGGCGGCGGGCATGGGGGTGCTGGTCGGAAGGCGAGACCGGATCTGTGGCAGAGTTTTCGCCATGACGCGGTCCGTTGCGACGCGCAGGCCCACCATGGCCCGCCGTACTGCCGCCGCGGCGTTGACCCTGGGCGGCGTGGCCGGGTTCACCTACGGCATTCCGTCGCTCACCACATTGCGTCGACTACGGCTGCGGTGGACGCCGGCGCTCGCAGGGCTCGGCGCGCCTAATCACGTCGCGCTCACCTTCGACGATGGTCCGGATCCCGTGTCCACGCCGCAGTTCCTCGACGTGCTCGCCGAACTCGACGTGCGGGCGACGTTCTTCGTCCTCGGTGGTCTGCTGGAACGTGCACCGACGTTGGCGAGGGAGATGGCTGCCGCCGGGCACGAGCTGGCCGTGCACGGCTGGGATCATCGCCCGATGCTGTTGCGCGGTCCCCGCTCCACGCACGACCATCTCGCCCGCACCCGGGACCTGGTCGTCGAGATCACCGGTCGCGCGCCGCGGTTCGTCCGGCCGCCGCACGGCATCCTCTCGGCCGGGCTGCTCGTCGCGGCCCGCCGCCTCGACCTCAGCCCCGTCCTGTGGTCGGCGTGGGGACGCGACTGGACGGCCGAGGCGACGCCGGGCAGCGTGCTGGACACCCTCGCCCCCGACCTGCGCGGGGGCGCCACGGTGCTGCTGCACGACTGTGACTGCACATCGGCCCCCGAGGCCTGGCGCAGCGCGCTCGGGGCTCTGCCCGGGATCGCCGCGTGCTGCGACGACGCCGGCCTGCGCCTCGGACCACTCGCCGAGCACGGCCTGCCGGCCTAGCCGAATCCTCCTTCTGGCAGGAGCGGCCGGGCAGGTCAGACGGCCGGGTAGAGGGAGTAGCTCGGGAAGTTGCCGACGAGCCGCTCGTCGGCGTCCGCGCCCACGGTGACGGCTCTGGCCAGATGGACACCGCCGACGAAGGCCCCCTTCCAGGAGGCGCCGCGGCCACCGAACGGCTCGTCCCGGTCGCCGCGGGAGCGCGGCTTGTTGACTCCGACCTTGAACGCCTGCAGTTCCCCGGCGAGCCGGCGGGCATGGGACTCGTCGTCGCAGGCCAGTGAGGCGACCAGCGCGCCGTTGGAGGCGTTCATCGCCGCCAGCAGTTCGGCCTCCGAGTCGACGACGACGATGGTGTCGACCGGGCCGAACGGCTCCGCGTGGTGCAGCGCAGACGACGCCGGCGGGCTCAGGACCGCCACCGGCGGCACGTAGGCGGAGGTGTCCTGCCCGGGGATGAACCGGCCGTCCGCGAGGTCTCCGCGGTAGATCGGCACGCCGCCCTTCGTGATCGCCTCGTCGATCTTCGCGGCCAGCTCGGTCGCCTTGTCCGCGGTGATGACCGGGCCGTAGTCCAGCTCGGGCAGCGGGTCGGTGTCGTCGGCGACAGCGAGGGGGTGGCCGAACCGGACGCCGGAGACCACCGGCAGGTACATCTGGAGGAACCTGTCGAACAGTTGGCGCTGGACGACGTAGCGGGGGTAGGCGGTGCAGCGCTGCTTGCCGTACTCGAAGCCCTTCTTCAGATGGGCGGCGAGCACGTCCCACTGGGAGAAGTCCCAGATGCCCCAGGCGTTGAGGCCCTCCTGCTCGAGGAAGTGGCGCTTACCGGTGTCGACCAGGGCGGCGGCGACCTGGCCACCCGCCGACCGGCCGCCCACGAAGGCCAGGCAGCCGATCTCGGGGGCGCGGACCAGCGCCGAGCTCAGCCGGGAACCCGATCCGGAGACCAGCGAGACCGGCAGACCCTCCCGGCGGGCCAGCGCGCTCGCCAGCGTCAGGCAGGCGGCGCCGCCGTCGGTCGGGGTCTTGGCGATGGTGCCGTTGCCGGCGAGGATCTGGACGAGCACGGCATGCATGAGCACGCTCATCGGGTAGTTCCAGCTGGCGATGTTGCTCACCGGACCGGGTAGCGGGGTGCGCCCGGCGATCATGCCGTCGATCTCGTCGATGTACCAGCGCACCCCGTCGAGGGCACGGTCGACGTCGGTGCGCGCCAGCCGCCAGGGCTTGCCGATCTCCCAGACGAGCAGGAGAGCCAGCAGGTCGCGGTGGGCGTCGATGGCGTCGACGGCGGCGCGTACCCGGGCCTTGCGCTCGGGCAGCGCCACGTCGCGCCAGTGCTTGTGGTCGTCGAGAGCGGCCCGGATCGCCTCCCGGGCCTCGTCCAGCTCGATCATCGTGGGCCCGGCGATCGGTGTGCCGTCGACGGGGGACAGGCTGTGCAGTGGGTTTCCAGTTCGATGCCAGTGCCCGCCCCAGAGATTACGGAGGCGGTCCTCGTCGAACGCCTCGGGGGCAATCTGGCGGCAGGTGGCGAACGCCTCGGACCAGGTGGTACCCGGCTTAATGTGGAGTCGTGGCTGGGAGCTGTTGGATGCTGCGGCCATACCGGTGATATTGACGGTCATCCGCCGATCACGCCAGGCAAAGCGGCCCATTATTTCGAGGGTTCTTAGATGACTGTATCGGTGTAATAATACTCGGTAATTTCCTGCATAAACCGCCATGTGGCCACTCAATCGCCCTTGCTCGATATCTAATGATCTTGCTGGTGCTGCTGGCTCGCGTTGGTCGCCGGGGTCGTTGCCAGGAGGAAACCCGGCGCGACTCGCCGCGCGAACATGGTCATATGCGGGTGGGTGGCAGCGTCCACCGCGTACTATTTCCGGCATGTCGGATGCGTTTATCGGGCGAGATGGCGGCACCACTTCGGCGCCGTCACGACCTCGGGTGTGTACTTCATCACGTAGAGTGGGATGGTGTCCGAACCATCTTTCGTTCGCGTCCGGGTTGCCGCCGCTCGGACGATTCGATCCTGATTCCCGGATGTGTGATGACGGCCAGTGTCGTGCCGCCGTCGGCCGCTGAAGCCGACTCCGTCGAGGGCTCCGCGCCGATCCGGGTCCTCGTAGTAGATGATCATGAGTTGTTCCTCCAGGGCCTGCAGACGGTCCTGGAGATTGAGGAGGACATCAGCGTCGTCGGCCGGGCCGGTGACGGTCAAGAGGCTCTGACCTTGGCCTCCGAGACGTCGCCGGACATCGTCCTGATGGATGTCCGGATGCCGGGCCGGGACGGGATCGCCGCGGCGGGTGCCATCAAACGTGCTGTTCCGCGCACTCGTATCGTGATGCTCACGGTCTCGGACGAGGAGTCCGACCTGTTCGAGGCGATCAAGGCGGGTGCGGTCGGGTACCTGCTGAAGTCGATTCCGCCGCACGAGGTGGCCGACGCGGTGCGGGCCGTCCACAATGGGCAGAGTCTGATCAGTCCTTCGATGGCATCGAAGTTGATGGTCGAGTTCGCCACGATGGCCCGTGGTACCGAGGACCGTCCTCGGGTGCACGCCCCGCACCTGACCGCGCGAGAACTCGAGGTGCTGAAGCTGGTCGCTGAGGGGCGCGCGAACCGCGAGATTGCCCGCAAGCTGTTCATCAGTGAGAACACGGTCAAGAACCACGTTCGTAACATTCTGGACAAACTGCAGCTCCACTCGCGGATGGAAGCCGTGATGTACGCGGTCCGCCAGGGGTTGTTCGACATCGAGTGAGCCCGGCGGGGCCGCACGGCTGCCGCGGTGGGCCTCCGTCCGCTACCCTGCGGGGCCTGGTCGGCGGGATATCGCTCTGGGGTGGGTGACGGGACTTGAACCCGCGGCCACCGGGACCACAACCCGGTGCTCTACCAGCTGAGCTACACCCACCAGAACCTGGCTGCCATGCCGAAGGAGGACACCCGGCCGGACCGGAGATCCTCCGACCGGTGCGAATCCGGGATGTTCCGAATCCGGGATGTTCCACCCACGCCGCCTGACCAAGCGAAGCTATCGTACCGGTCCGCGCCACCGGATGGGCAAGGGGTTACCCCGGTCATGCTGGCTGCGCTCACCGCACTGGCCGCGCTCGCCGAGATCACTGCCCGTTCAGGCGGGCGGTGGAAGATCCCCCGCTAAGCCGCGCGGGTGAACCGGCCGGGTCGTCTGGTTGCGGGTGCTCGGAGCCTCCGGCGGTCAGGGCGGCCAGCGACGCATCGGCCTGGTCGCGGATCTCGGCGGCGATCGCGCGGGCCTGCTCGGTGCCCGGCCCCGGCTGGGGGACGAACACGGCCCGTCGGTAGTAGCGCAGCTCCTCGATGCTCTCCTGGATGTCCGCTAGGGCCCGGTGGCCGCCGCGTTTGACCGGAGCCGCGTAGTAGGCCCGCACGTACCAGCGGCGGGCGAGCTCCTTGATCGACGAGACGTCGATCATGCGGTAGTGCAAGTGAGCGTCCAGTGACGGCAGGTAGCGTGCGAGGAAGGTGCGGTCCGTGGCGATCGAGTTGCCGCACAACGGGGCCTTGCGCATCTCGGGAATCCGGGTGCGGACGTAGTCGAGGAGCTGGCGCTCCGCGTCGGCGAGGGACAAGGTGGAGGCTTGGACGGCGGCGGTCAGGCCCGAGGCCTCGTGCATCTCGCGGACGACCGGCTCCATGGTCTGCAGCGCCTCCTCCGGCGCCGAGATGACCAGGTCGATGCCCTCGTCGAGGATGTTGAGCTCACTGTCCGTGATCAAGCAGGCCACTTCCAGGAGTAGATCCGACGCGGCGTCCAGGCCGGTCATCTCGCAGTCGATCCACACCAGTCGATCCATCCCGCTGACACTATGGTCTGCGGTCGCCGTCGTCACGTGCACCCTCGGGTTCTCATCGGGATAGCTGAGTGCCTGCTCCGCCGAGATCATCTTACGGTCCCTGTTCAGTTACTGACGGTAAAGCTGATGGAGATCTGAGTGTTCCCGGCTCCGACCAGGATCGCGGTCAGGGTGTACAGCCCGTCCGGGACCTCGGAAGTCTGCCATCCGCCGGGATGCGGCGTGAACAGGTACGGCGGGCCGGGGAGATCCCGCCGGTACGGCCCGATCGGTCCATTCAGCACGTACGTCAGGGTGCCGGCGTAGCCCGTCGTCTCCACCCGGATGGTGCGGAATCCCGAGATGGTCTCGCCCTGGTGGATGCCGGCGAAGGTGAACGGCGCGACGGACATCGTCGACGACGGCGTGGGCACCGCGTCCGGGCCGGGCCGGGATGGACGACCGTCGGGTGCGGGGGATGCCGCCGGGGCCGGACCGGACCGGGGTTCCTGGCTGTGATAACTGAACACCAGGATCGGCATCAGGACCAGGGCAGCGAAGAACAGCGCAAGACCGACCCAACCCCGCCTGAGGGCATCCACACTGCCTGCGTCCCTCCGCCATGCCGCCCATGGGTTCGGGTCACTTTAAACTTTAATAGGCGGGGATGTGACCGACTCCCGCGGCCTGGGACCGACCGGGATCGAAGCGCGCAGTCGGGCAGGGGGAGGGGGAAGTGGGCCGACAGCGGGTCGACGGGCACGCCTGCCGCCGCGGCGTCGGACCGGCACGGGTGGTCCGGACCGGCACGGGAGAAGCAGCCGCTTGTCGATGCGGCTGCCGAGGGCAAGACGGCCTAGCGGGTGCGCCTGCGCCGGCCGGGTGGCCGGTTCGGCGGATGGGCGGGCCCGCGATTGTCCCGCGGTCGCTGGCGCACCCCTTGTCGACTGAGCCCCAGGATGCGCTGCTGTGCGATGCGCTCCTGCCGAAGACAGCGACCACGATCCACGCCCCGACCGTAGCCGCCATCTGCGTCTTCCGCGCCCCTCGTCACATGGTGTTTACCTCGTCCCCGGCGTGTCGCTGGCTCTCGCTCACCCTCTTCCCGGCACCTGGTCGGCCTTCAGATCCTCAGGCGGCCAGCGGTGTGGAGGAGCGCCCGCCGTGGCCCGGCCGGTCGGCGCGCCCGGTGGCGAAGGCAGGCTCCAGGGCCAGGTCCAGCACCTCCCGGACGTCGGTCACCAGGTGGACGGTGAGCGCGTCGCGCACCGGCGCCGGGACGTCGTCCAGGTCCGGGCCGTTGCGCGCCGGCAGCAGCACCGTGGTGATGCCGGCGCGGTGCGCGGCGAGCAGCTTCTGCTTCACCCCGCCGATCGGTAGCACGCGCCCGGTCAGCGATACCTCGCCGGTCATCGCCACCTCCGCCCGGACCGGCCGGCCGGACAGCAGCGACGCCAGGGCCGTCGTCATCGTTACCCCGGCGCTCGGCCCGTCCTTTGGCACCGCACCCGCGGGGACGTGCACGTGGACACCGCGGTCGGCCAGATCCCCGACGGGAAGTTCCAGTTCCACCCCGTGCGAGCGCAGGTAGGACAGTGCGATCTGTGCCGACTCCTTCATCACGTCGCCGAGCTGCCCGGTCAGGATGATCCCGGCCCCGCCGGTCTCCGGGTCGGCCAGCGACGCCTCGACGAACAGGACGTCACCGCCGGCGCCGGTCACCGCCAGGCCCGTCGCCACGCCCGGGAGGGCGGTGCGCTCCGCCGACTCCGGGGTGTGCCGCGGCCGGCCGATGTAGCCGGGCAGGTCTCCAGCATCGATCGTCACCGGCAGGGTGGCCTCGCCGAGCGCCACCCGGGCGACGACCTTGCGCAGCAGCCGGGCGAGCGAGCGTTCCAGGTCACGCACGCCGGCCTCACGGGTGTACTCTCCGGCGAGCGCGTGCAGGACGTGGTTGCCGACCGTCACGTCGTCGACGGCGAGCCCGGCGCGGTCGAGCTGACGGCGCAGCAGATGCTCGCGGGCGATGACGACCTTCTCGTCCTCGGTGTAGCCGTCGAGCCGGATGAGCTCCATCCGGTCGAGCAGCGGCGCCGGGATCGCCTCCAGCACGTTCGCCGTGGCCAGGAACAGCACGTCGGACAGGTCGAGATCCACCTCCAGGTAATGGTCCCGGAAGGTGTGGTTCTGCTCGGGGTCGAGGACCTCCAGCAGCGCCGCCGTTGGGTCCCCCCGGTAGTCGGCGCCCAGCTTGTCGACCTCGTCGAGCAGCACCACCGGGTTCATCGAGCCCGCTTCGCGGATCGCCCGGACGATGCGGCCGGGCAGCGCGCCGACGTAGGTCCGCCGGTGACCGCGGATCTC